>JAFAUA010000497.1 GCA_019243595.1 Acidimicrobiia bacterium | reverse complement strand
AGGATCTCGTCGGTGCCGCCGGCGATGCTCATGCCCGGCTGGCCGAGCACGAACTCACCCCACGCGTACGTGCCCCACTCGCCGGTGTCGGCGACGAGTCGGGGCCCGAGGACGAGCGAGACGAAGTTCGAGATGCGGCGCAGGTTGTTGGTCAGCGACAGCTTGCCCATCGACATCTCGGGGCCCGGGAGCTGGCCGGCCTTGATCTTCGCCATCGCCCGCATGTTGGTGTAGCGAGCGATTGCCCCGTTGGCGTAGATCTCGGCGAGGGCCTGCCGGACGATCGGATCGTTGTTGCGACCCATCTTCTTGGCCAGCTCGATGAGGCGCTGGGTGCCGATGATGCCCGCCCCGCCACCACCGCCGCCGATGGCGGCCCGCTCGTTCATCAGTGTCGTCAGGGCGACGGTCCAGCCCTCGTTGACGTCGCCCAGCCGATGGTCGTCGGGGACGCGCACGTCGGTGAAGAACACCTCGTTGAACGACGCGCCGCCGGTCATCTGCCGCAGCGGCCGCACCTCGACGCCGGGCGCGTGCATGTCGACGACGAACCCGGTGAGCCCCTTGTGCTTCGGCGCGTCCGGATCGGTGCGCATGATGATCTCGCCGATGTCGCTGTACTGGGCGCCCGACGTCCACACCTTCTGGCCGTTCAGCACCCACTCGTCGCCGTCCCTGACCGCCCGCCCTTCGAGGCCCGCCAGGTCGGACCCGGCGGCGGGCTCGCTGAACAGCTGACAGCCGACGATGTCGCCGCGGTACATCTTGCGGAGGTAGGCGTCCTTCACTTTGTCGGTGGCATGGGCCAGGATCGTCGGCGCCACCATTCCGAGGCCGATGCCGAAGGGCTGCTCGGATGGAGTATCGAAGCGTGCCGACTCGGCCTGCCAGATTCGCTCGAAGGCTGACGGGAGCTCGCGGCCGCCGTACTGCGAGGGTCCGGTGATCCAGCCGAACCCGGCGTCGAAGACCTGCGCCTTCCACGCCTTGCCTTCGCGGACCTCCGCCATCTCCTCCTCGAAAGTCTTCTCGGCGAGGAGGCCGACCTTGTCGCTGCCCTCGCCCCAGCCTGTGGATTCCTGCTGACGGGGCTTAGCGTTGGCCTCGAGGAAGGCGACGGCGTCGGCGCGGAACTGGTCTTCGGTCATGGTGTCGGCGGCCATGGCCGGAAGCGTAGGCCCGGCGCTACCGTGCCGCTATGCCCTTCCGCGACCGTCTGTGGTTGCGCGTGACCGTCGGCTGGACGTTCTTCGTCTGGCTGGTCTTCACCCGCAACATCGTGAGCGACCCGAAGCACTCGTTCGGCTTCAAGGCCGTGCACGTCACGCTGGCGGTCGTGTCCATCGTCCTGGCCATCGGCGTGTGGGCCGTGGCATCGCGAAACCGTACGGAGGTGCGTGACTGACATGGCTGTCGACTTGCCGAAGGTCCACGAGCAGGCGCTCCAACACACGGGCCAGTACGTCGCCGGCGTCAAGGACGACCAGTGGGGCGCCGCGACTCCCGACGACGAGTGGGACGTTCGCGCCCTGGTGAACCACATCGTCAGCGGCAACTTCTGGGTGGCCCCGCTCGTCGAAGGCAAGACGATCGAGGAAGTCGGCGACCGCTACGACGGAGACGTGCTCGGCTCGGACGCCAGCGCCAGCTACGAGCAGTCGGCGAAGGAAGCGGCCGCCGCCTTCAACGCCGACGGGGCGATGCAGGCGCCGTGCGCAGTGTCGTACGGCCCGGTCCCCGGCGCGATCTACGCCGGCCACCGCTTCGTCGACGTGCTCATCCACGGTTGGGATCTGGCCAAGGCCACCGGGCAGGACACAACGCTCCCGGCCGACCTCGTCGAGGCCTGCTTCGAGGTGGTCGAACCGCAGAAGGAACTGCTCTCGGCGAGCGGCATGTTCGGCTCCGAGGTCAAGGTGCCGGACGGCGCCGACCACCAGACCCGCCTCCTCGCCGAGCTCGGCCGAAAGGCGTAACGACCGCCGGGTGCTGCCACCCGGACGCTTGGCTTGGCTGCACCATTGCCCGCAGTATGTATCGCTGCTGAGATCAAGGGCATGGCCGTCGTCAGGCTCTGGCTCGGGGCTGCATTGCGACGTCGCTGGCGTCTGCGCGTCGCGTTGGCGCTGCTGATCGGCGTCGTCGGAGCGGTGGTGCTCACCGTTGCCGCGGGCGCGCGTGCCACGTCGGCCTCGTATGGCAACTTCCTCTCGAGACAGGCCATCCCTGACGACGAGTTCCTGCTCGTCTTGGGTGCGGCGGCCGGCTGGTGGGCCGCTCGAGCGACCCCGGCGAGCGATCTTCGGACGCCGTGACCTCTGTCCCTACGATGGCGGTGTGCGACCGCGCGTCGTCGTCATCGGAGCCGGATTCGGCGGGATCGGCGCCGCCACGCGGCTGGCCGACCTGCCCGTCGACACGACGATCGTCGACCAGCGGAACCACCACGTGTTCCAGCCACTCCTGTACCAAGTGGCGACGGCGGGCCTGGCGCCGTCGGACATCGCCCTTCCCGTGCGCGGCATCTTCCAGGACGACGAGAACGTCGACTTCCGGTGGGCGACGGTGGAGAGGGTCGACCTCGGGCAGCGCTTGGTGCACGTCGACTCCGGCCCTCCGCTGCCGTACGACTACCTGATCGTCGCCGCCGGTTCACAGACCCGCTGGTTTGGCATCCCCGGCGTCGAGGAGCACGCCCTGGCGATGAAGACGCTCGAGGACGCCACCTCCTTGCGCGGCCACATTCTCGCCCAGTTCGAGCGGGCGACGGCCGAGCCCACCGAGATCGACGAGGGTGCCCTCACGTTCGTCATCGTCGGCGGCGGTCCGACCGGCGTCGAGCTCGCAGGCGCGCTCGTGGAGCTGTTCGAGGTGCTCGACCGCGACTTCCACCATCTCGACGTGACTCGAGCCCGTGTCGTCCTGATCGAGGCAACCGAACACCTCCTCAACGGCTTCACCGAAAAGTCGCAGCGGTCGGCGATCGACACGCTCGAGGCGCGCGGTGTCGAGGTGCGCCTGGGCCAGGCGGTCGACCGGGCCGGGCCTGGGCGCGTGCACTTCAAGGGTGGCGAGGTGCTGGCGACCAACACGCTGATCTGGGCAGCCGGGATCCAACCTGCACCATTGGCCGAGGAGATCGGTATCGAGCGCGGCCAGGGAGGCCGGATCGTCGTGCGGCGCGACCTCCGTCCGCCCGCGTACGACAACGTCTTCGTCGTGGGTGACCTCGCGGGCGCCGTCGACCACAAGGGCAAGCCGTACCTGCAGATGGCGTCGGTCGCTCTCCAGCAAGGTCACTTCGCCGGCCGGCAGATCGGGCGCCTGGTGCGGGGACGGCGACCGTGGAAGTTCCGCTACATCGACTACGGCGAGATGGCGACGATCGGCCGCAACGCGGCGGTCGCCGAGCTGGCGTTCGGCATCAAGCTGCGCGGTGTTCTCGGGTGGTGGGCGTGGCTGCTCGTGCACCTGGTTCGGCTGGCGGGCTTCCGCAATCGGTTGAGCGTGCTGTTCAACTGGGCGTGGAGTTACATCCGCTACGACCGCCAGGCCCGCATCATCGTGCACCCTGAGGACCGAGGGTCACATCGAGCGCCAGCGTCAGACATCGGCACGCGCCACCAGCCTTGAGGAACTCGCTGACGTCGCAGACCGCGACGTCGAAGCCCCACGCCTCGAGCTGACGGCCGACGGTCGGTGGGCACGAGGGCATGATCACGTTGGAGCCGACCACAACCGAGTTGGCGCAGAAGGCCAGCGCGTCGTCAGCGTCGAGCACGAGGAGCTCGGGCACGAGGGCCTCCACGACCCGTCGTCCGTAGCGGTCCCACCCGTCGGGGGCGACGATCGCCCGGCGCTCGTCGAGCGGGCAGAACGTGAGATCGAGGTGGTACAGGCGCGGGTCGACGAGCTCCACAGAACGGACCGGCGTCCCCAACAGGCCGGAGATCGCCGTGTGGGCGCGCTGGTCGGAGCGGAACCGGTAGCCGGACACGAGCGCGCCGTCGAAGGGCAAGGCGTCGCCGGCCCCCTCGTGGACGACGTCTGGGGGAAGCTCGACGACCTCGTAGCCGTGGGCGGAGAACCACGCGGCGTCGTCGGGCGCCTCGAGTTGGCGCTCGGGATGGCGGAAGCGGCTCGCGAGGAATCTGTGCCCGTC
>JAFAUA010000420.1 GCA_019243595.1 Acidimicrobiia bacterium | reverse complement strand
CGTCGGACAACGTCTGCACGGAGTCGACGGCCAACACGTCGGGCTCGAGCTCCTGCACGTGGGCGACCACGCCCTGGACCTCGGGGTCGGCCACCAGCCACAGGTTGGGCACGATCGCGTTCAGCCGCTCGGCCCTCATCCGCACCTGGGCCGCCGACTCCTCGCCGCACACGAGCAGGCAGCGAGCGCCGGTGCGCGCCAGTGAGGTGAGCGTCTGCAGCAGGAGGGTCGACTTTCCGATCCCGGGCTCGCCGCCGAGAAGGGTGACCGAGCCAGGTACCAACCCGCCGCCCAGGACGCGGTCGAGCTCGTCGATGTGCGTCGGCCGGTGCACGCCCGATGTCAGCGGCACCTCGGACACGAGGACGGGCCGCTCGGCAGGCTCGTGCTGGGGCCGTGTCGTCGGCCGGCGCGCCTCCTCGACGAGCGTGTTCCAGTCGCCACACGAGTGGCACCGACCCTCCCACCGCGGCGCGGTGGCTCCACACTCCCGGCACCGAAACGCCGTCTTCTCCTTGGCCATGGAGAAACCCTACGAAGAGGGTGTGACAGAAACGCGTGATGCTCGTGACCCCGTTCTCACGCTGAGAATCGACGCTCAGCGTCGATTCTCATCCCCAGAACGGCGGGAGCGGCGCCAGACCAGGAGCGCGGCGATCGCCAGGACGACGGCGATAGCACCGAAGATGATCGGGCGGAGGTTCCATGCCGTCGAGGTGGCGGTGAGGCGGGCCTGCTCACCGGCTTTGGGGTGCCAGAGGACGCCGCCGGAGACCGCGGTCGGTGCGTTGGAGGAGATCGATCCGGGGAGGTCGACGACGACCTCGGTGCGGACGCTGCGGTCGATGATCTGGTTGAACTGCTGCTCGAGAACCTTCGGGTCGACGCCGGAACCGCCGAGCTGTTGTTGCAGCTTCTGGTCGGCGAGGCCTTTCGCCCCAACGCGGTCGACGGTGCCCGAGAACGAGGTCTTCGAGCGCAGGAACGAATGCTTGGTCTTCAGTTTGAAGTCCTTGAACGGCCCGCTCGGCCCGTTCAGCTCGGTCATCGCCTTGGCCGCGCCTGCGGGATCGGCAAACGCCTTGGTCGCACGTACCCACGTGCGGCTGTCGCTCTCCTTCCGGGGACCGACGACCGTCCACGCGGCCTTCTTGAGGTCGTCAACGCGCAGCTGCTGGGCCAGGTCGGGAATCTGGTGCAGGGCGTCGTCGTCGAGACCGACACCGGCGCGTACGACGCCACTCCCGTTCTGCTTGGCGTCGACACCGACCGCGATCGTCACCTGGCACGCGCTGCAGACCAGGAGCGCCAGTGCTGCGACTGCGAGAACGAGCTTGCTACGTCGTGCGGACAATCAGCAGCGAGCGCTGGACGTGGTGGCTGACCTTGTTCGGCACCGAACCGAGGAAGAACCTCGAGGCGCCCGTCATCCCCTTGTTGCCGACAACCAGCAGGTCGTAGTCCCCCTCGTCGGCGACCTCGACGAGGGCGGTCGAAGCGTCCCGGTCGTCGACGCGCGTGTCGATCTTCACGCCTGAGTCACCGTGGCGGGCCGCTTCCCGGTCAACGACCTGCTTGGCCGCCTCCCCCGTGCCCGCTGTCAGGATCGTCAGCGTCGCGCCCGAGTCCTTCGCCAACTCCACGGCCCGGTCAACCGCCTTCGCCGCAGTGGTCGACCCGTCGGTGCCAACGAGAATCCTCTTGTACATCCCGGCAGACGCTAACGCAGGGCGCTAGTTGCGAGTGTCCGGCTCAGAGAACCAAGGGGACCCCCGCGCCTCCCACTCAGCTCGGTACTCCTCGAACGAGACAGGCTGGGCGGTACCCGGATTGTCATCGTTGCCGAACTCGTATCGACATCGTGCACACACCTCATAGGAAGGCCGCCCGAGGCTTTCGTCATACGGGGGTGACAACTCAGCATCCACGGGTGGTGGCCACACCCCGTAGGGCATCACCTTCAATCCGGCGTATCCGCAGACAGGGCACTCGTACATCATCGGGGCTGCCTCGTGAGGGGGGTCACGACTGGAAATGGCGGTCCGCGATCTGAGCCTGCGCGTTAAGAAAGGCGAGCGACAGTGTTGGGTGTTGGCTGCCCGCCCGGTGGACGTAGGTGTCGGTCGCCAGCTGCTCACGGTCCTGCTTGGACATCAGACCGGTGAAAGCCTGAAAGGCCACGGCCGTCTCCTTGGCGGCCTCGACGATGCCGTCGATGAACCGGGCCGTGATCCCGCCGGTCTTGCGGGCAAGGACGAGCGCGCTCCCGACAATGACCGCACTGTCGCGTCCCGACGTTGCCGTGAGGAGGGCGTAGGTGCTTAAACATAGATAAGTCTAGTTAGCAACAGACACATCGTCACGCGCGACTTCTCCCGCCGGCCGCCTGACGCGAAAAGGCCGCCGGGTTACGGCGACCTCGTTCGGAAAGGTGTTGAGCTACTCGGTCGGCCCGGCTTCGGCGAGCTCGACCGGCGGGGGCTCGATGCCCTCGATGGACCGGAAGACGATCTCGTCGTTCTCGGCGTCGACGATGATCGTGACGCCGGCCCGGAATTCCTTCCAGAGGATGCGCTCCGACAGCGGGTCCTCGACCATGCGCTGGATCGCACGGCGCAGCGGCCGGGCACCGAGCTGGGGGTCGTAGCCCTTGTCGGCCAGCAGGACCTTGGCGCCGTCGGTGAGCTCGAGGCCGAGGCCCTGGCTCTCCAGCTGCGTACGCACCCGGCGGATCATCAGGTCGACGATCGAGGTGACCTCGGGCTTGGTGAGCTCGTGGAAGACGATCGTGTCGTCGATGCGGTTCAGGAACTCGGGGCGGAAGTGCTGCTTGAGCGCCTCGTTGACCCGCTCCTTCATCTTCTCGTAGGTAACCGCCTCGTCGGCCTTGGCAAAACCGATGGCCGCCTTGCGGAGATCGGCGGTGCCCAGGTTCGACGTCATGATCAGCACCGTGTTCTTGAAGTCGACCTGACGGCCCTGGGCGTCGGTCAACCGGCCGTCCTCCAGGATCTGGAGCAGCGTGTTGAAGACGTCGGGGTGGGCCTTCTCGATCTCGTCGAAGAGCACGACCGAGAACGGCTTGCGGCGCACGGCCTCGGTGAGCTGGCCGCCCTCCTCGTAGCCGACGTAGCCCGGGGGCGAGCCAACGAGGCGGGAAACCGTGTGCTTCTCCATGTACTCGGACATGTCGAGCTGGATGAGATGGTCCTCGTCGCCGAACAGGAACTCGGCCAGGGTCTTGGCCAGCTCGGTCTTGCCGACGCCCGAGGGGCCCAGGAAGATGAACGAGCCGCTCGGGCGCTTGGGATCCTTGAGGCCGGCCCGCGTGCGGCGGATGGCCTGACTGACGGCCTTGATGGCGTCGTTCTGGCCGATGACCCGCTTGTGCAGCTCCTCCTCCATGCGGACGAGCTTGGCGGTCTCCTCTTCGGTGAGCTTGTAGACGGGGATGCCGGTCCAAAGGGCGAGCACCTCGGCGATCGACTCCTCGTCGACCTCGTCGAACAGGTCGATGCCCTCGACCTTGAGCTCGTGCTCCTTGGTCTCCTTGCGCTGGATCAGCGCCCGTTCCTGGTCGCGCAGCTTGGCCGCGGCCTCGAACTTCTGGTTCTCGATCGCCTGCTCCTTCTGCTGGCGCACGCGACCGAGCTCGTCCTCGATCTCCTTGTAGTCGGGCGGCGTGGACATGCGCCTGATGCGCAGCCGCGACCCCGCCTCGTCGATGAGGTCGATGGCCTTGTCGGGCAGATGGCGATCGGAGATGTAGCGGTCGGAGAGGTTGGCCGCTGCCACGATCGCCTGGTCGGTGATCGTCACGCGGTGGTGAGCCTCGTACCGGTCCCGGATGCCCTTGAGGATGTCGATGGTGTGGGCGACGGTGGGCTCGTCGACCTTGATCGGCTGGAAGCGGCGCTCGAGGGCCGCGTCCTTCTCGAGGTGCTTGCGGTACTCGTCGAGCGTGGTGGCGCCGATGGTCTGCAGCTCGCCGCGGGCCAGCATGGGCTTGAGGATCGACGCCGCGTCGATCGCACCCTCGGCCGCGCCGGCACCAACCAGTGTGTGCAACTCGTCGATGAACAGGATGATGTCGCCGCGGGTGCGGATCTCCTTCAGCACCTTCTTCAGGCGCTCTTCGAAGTCGCCGCGGTAGCGGGAGCCGGCGACCAGGGCCCCGAGGTCGAGCGTGTAGAGCTGCTTGCCCTTGAGAGTCTCGGGCACCTCGTTGGCCACGATGCGCTGGGACAGACCCTCGACGATGGCGGTCTTGCCGACGCCGGGCTCGCCGATGAGCACGGGGTTGTTCTTGGTGCGGCGGGAGAGGACCTGCATGACCCGCTCGATCTCGCGCTCGCGCCCGATGACGGGGTCGAGCTTCTTCTCTCGGGCCAGCTGGGTGAGGTTGCGACCGAACTGGTCGAGGACGAGCGAGCCGGACGGGGTGGACTCGCCCGGCCCGGTGCCCGCAGACGCGGCCTCCTTGCCCCCGGCGTAGCCGGACAGGAGCTGGATGACCTGCTGACGCACGCGGCTGAGGTCGGCGCCCAGCTTGACGAGCACCTGAGCGGCGACGCCCTCGCCCTCGCGGATCAGTCCGAGGAGGATGTGCTCGGTGCCGATGTAGTTGTGGCCGAGCTGCAGCGCCTCGCGCAGGGACAGCTCAAGCACCTTCTTGGCGCGCGGCGTGAAGGGGATGTGGCCCGACGGCGACGAGCCGCCCTGGCCGATGATCTCCTCGACCTGGTTGCGCACGGCCTCGAGCGAGATGCCGAGGGACTCGAGCGCCTTGGCCGCGACGCCTTCGCCCTCGTGGATCAGTCCCAGAAGGATGTGCTCGGTGCCGATGTAGTTGTGGTTGAGGAGCCGCGCCTCTTCCTGGGCCAGGACGACCACTCGGCGGGCACGATCGGTAAAGCGTTCGAACAAGAAACCGCCTCCCTGGACGGCAGGGTTGTGCCCCTACTCTACCGGGGCGTGTCTACCTAGTAACAGGCTCCTCACTCAGCGGATTCCCCGGGGAGCACCGTAGAAATGGGAGCCCCATCCGGCACGCGCCTAACGTCCGGCCATGGCTGGCCTGGCGTCGCTGCTCGATCTGCCGCCGCTGGGAGACGACTTGGTGCGCGTCGAGGAGGCGCTGCGGAGCTCGGTCGAGACCGCCGACGCCTTCCTCACCGAGGTCGCGGGCCACCTCATCTCAGCCGGCGGCAAGCGCCTGCGGCCCGCATTGGCGCTGGCTGCGGCGTACGCAGCGGCACCCGACGCCGCCACCCGGCCCGCACCCGAGGAGGTGGTGATGGGCGGCGTCTCCGTCGAGCTCGTCCACCTCGGATCGCTCTACCA
>JAFAUA010000410.1 GCA_019243595.1 Acidimicrobiia bacterium | reverse complement strand
AGCTCCTCAGAGGCGGAAAGGCCTAGGCGTTCGCTTCGACTTCCTGGAGCACTGCGTCCGGGATGTCGAAGTTGCTGTAGACGTTCTGGACGTCGTCGTGGTCTTCGAGGGCATCGATGAGACGGAGGACCTTGCGGGCGTCGCCCTCTGACTCCAACGGCACCTCGGTGGTCGGCAGCATCGTGAGGTCGGCTGAATCGAAGGCGATGCCGGCCTCTTGCAGTGCCGTCTGGAGCGTGTGCAGGTCTTGGGGCGCCGAGGTGAGCTGCCAAGTGTCGCCCTGGTCGGCGAGGTCCTCGGCACCGGCATCCATGGCGACCAGCATGAGGTCATCCTCCGATACCGACTTCGGCAGGATGATCACACCCTTGCGTTGGAACTGCCATGACACGGCGCCGGGCTCGGCTGTCGACCCACCGTTCTTGGTGAAGACGTTGCGGACATCGGCACCGGTGCGGTTGCGGTTGTCGGTGAGCACCTCGACGTAGACGGCGACGCCGCATGGCGCGTACCCCTCGTAGGACACCGCCTCGTAGGTGACGCCCTCGAGCTCGCCCGTGCCGCGCTTGATCGCCCGGGTGATGGTGTCCATCGGCACAGACGCCGACCGCGCCTTCTCGTACATGGTGCGCAACGTTGGGTTGGCGTCGATGTCGCCCCCGCCCTCGCGCGCCGAGACCTCGAGCTGACGAATGAGCTTGGCGAAAAGCTTGCCGCGCGCCTTGTCGGCGGCGCCCTTCTTGTGCTTGATCGTGGCCCACTTGGAATGACCGGACATGGCTCAGCTCACCTCTCGGAGGAACAGTTCGTGCAAACGCAGGTCGCCGGAGAGCTCGGGGTGGAAGGCGGCGGCAAAGACGCGGCCCTCGCGGCACAACACGGGATGGTCGTCGACGCGAGCGAGCACCTCAACGCCGTCGCCGACGCGCTCGACGTACGGCGCCCGGATGAACACCGCGTGCACCGTGCCCAGGCCGTCGACGTCGAGTTCGCTCTCGAAGGAGTCGACCTGGCGTCCGAAGGCGTTGCGGCGCACGGCGATGTCGAGGACGCCGAAGCTCCGTTGGTCGGCGCGACCGTCGAGGACGTCCTTGGCCAGGAGGATCATCCCGGCGCAGGTTCCGAACGCGGGCATCCCGTCGTCGAGACGCGAAGCGATCGGCTCGAACAGGCCGCTCGATTCGAGCAGCATCGACATCGTCGTCGACTCACCGCCCGGCAGGATCAGGGCGTCGATCGCCGCCAGCGCGTCGGGGGTACGGACCTCGACCGGATCGGCGCCGAGATCAGAAAGTGTCTGGGCGTGCTCCGAGACGTCGCCCTGCAGAGCAAGGACGCCGACTTTCACCTGGAGGACTCCCGGCTCGCATGGCCACTACCAGCCCCGCTCCGCGAGCTTCACGTCGAGCTCGGCGATCTCCTGGCCCTTCATCGCCTCGCCGAGGCCACGGCTGACCTTGGCGACGATGTGGGGGTCGCGGAAGTGGGCGGTGGCCTCGACGATCGCCTTGGCGCGCACCGCCGGGTCTTCGGACTTGAAGATGCCCGACCCGACGAACACGGCCTCGGCCCCTAGCTGCATCACGAGCGACGCGTCGGCCGGCGTGGCGATGCCGCCTGCACAGAAGAGAGGAACCGGCAACCTCCCGGTGTCGTGCAGCTCCTGCACCAGTGACACCGGCGCCCGCAGCTCCTTGGCCCACGCGTAGACCTCGGCCGAGTCGGCCTGGGTGATCTTGCGGATGTCGCCGAGGATCATGCGCAGGTGGCGGACGGCCTCGACGATGTTGCCGCTGCCGGCCTCCCCCTTGGAGCGAATCATCGCCGCCCCCTCGGAGATCCGGCGCAGGGCCTCACCCAAGTTGGTGGCGCCGCACACGAAAGGCACGGTGAAGGCCCACTTGTCGATGTGGTGGGACTCGTCGGCGGGCGTCAGCACCTCGCTCTCGTCGACGTAGTCGACGCCGAGGGCCTCGAGCACCTGGGCCTCGGCGAAGTGGCCGATGCGAGCCTTGGCCATCACCGGGACGGTGACCGCCGCCTTGATGCCCTCGATCATCGCCGGGTCACTCATGCGGGCCACGCCGCCGTCGCGCCGGATGTCGGCGGGCACGCGCTCGAGAGCCATCACTGCCACGGCGCCGGCATCCTCGGCGATCTTGGCCTGCTCGGGCGTAACGACGTCCATGATCACGCCGCCGCGGAGCATCTCGGCCAGCCCTCGCTTGACGCGTTCGGTGCCCGTCTGCCGTTCCATACGGCTCAGTCTATGAGCCGTATGAACAGTTACGGCGCTGGAGTTGCCGGCGTCCCGATGGGTTGCACTTCGATCCACGTGGTGCCCGGGGCGATCTTGATCGGAGCTCCGGCCACGTCGGTCCAAGAGACCGGCGCCTCCGCCGACGGCTTGGACCACTTGCCTCTCACAAGCTTGCCTTGCGACAACACCCAAGCGTCGCCGGTGCCGACCACCTGGGCGACCGACACGGGCTCGCCGACGACGTCGACGTCACCGGGGCTGTTCACGTAGGGCACGAACCAGACGATGACGTTGGTCGGCGCCACCTGGGCCCCGCCCTCGACCACCTGCGGCCTGCCGTTGCTCGTGCGCTTCCACGTGCTGCTCGCCGGGTCGAAGTCGTACACGGCGGACGTCCGCTGGCCGGGCTGCACCGTCAGATGGTTCGCCGGCACCACGCCGGCGCCGCCGAACTGCTCGCCGGGGCCGAGGAAGTCGAAGGTCTTGGGCGGCGGTGCCGCGCCCGCCGGCGCCTTCGAGTAGAGACGGCCGGTCGAGGAGTACAGGTTGTGGGGCGCCGAGCGTCCGGGCCGTCGGTAGTAGGCGCCGGGCGCGGCGTCGACACCGACGTCGGCAATACCCGCGGCGTGCAGCATGTTGATGAACTTCGACGTCCCCCCGGAGTAGGCGAAGATCGGGTTGAGGGGCTTCACGATCGACGGGTCGCTCGGCCGGATCGAACGCACGGGTCCGATCGGGTCGGCGTCCTTGGACTGGAAGACGACGATCAACCGGCTGAGGCCGGCTTCGACGACCTCCTCGTACACCAGGTCGGCGCTCGTGAGCCCGGACTGGGGACGCGCCTCGTCGACGTTCTCGATCTTCACCACCAGCGCGGGCCGCGTGCGATTCGGCTGGTCGGCAGCCGGCAGCCCGGTCAAGGGGAACACCGCCGGCGCGGTGGTTGTGGTGGTGGCGGGCGCCGTGGATCCGGCGGACGTCTTCTTCCCCCCGCCCGACGAGCAGGCGGCGGCGACAAGAGCCAGAGCCACGATGATGCCCGTGGCGGAGAGGCGGCGACGAGAGATCACAGTTCCTTGAGCACCCGTATGCGTTCGTCGAGACCCGAGCGCGAGGACGGCGATGCGATCCACAGGTGCGAGATGGCGCGCGAGTCAGAGTGCACAGTCGTGGGGGTGGCGTGGATCCGTTCCAGCGCCGAAATGAGCCCCGGAGGGTAGCGGGTCAGAGCGACCCCGTTGACGTCAGCCGACGATTCCCGCTTGGGGTCCACGGCGAGCCGCACGAGCGGCCCGAACACCGGCGGGGCGACGACCGCAGGCATCCCGACCAGCGTGACGGCGACCGTCGAAAGGAGCACGTCGTCGTTCTTTACGTGGCTCAACTCATGGGCGAGGACGCCCTCGAGCTCGATGCGGCTCAGCTCGTTGAGGAGACCGGTCGTAACGGCGACCGCCGCGTGTCGGGGGCTGCGCCCAGTGGCGAAGGCGTTGGGCGCCGGATCGTCGATGACGTACACGCGCGGCTTGGGCAGACCGGCGGCGATGACGAGGCCCTCGATGAGGTTGTGGAGCCGGGCGTACTGCTCGGGGTCCGCGGGCCGAGCGCGGGCGATGCGCAGGGCGACGGCGTCAGACGTCCAGTAACCGACGAACGCGGCGGCGCCCGCCAGGACAACACCGAGCAACAGGCCGACGACGATCGACCCGAGCACCGCGCCCAGGATGAGGACGAGCACGAGCACGACACCGGCGAAGCCGCCGATAAGCAGCGCCGAGCGACGCTTGTTGGACGAGATCTGGTCGGGCAGCGGAGGAGGCTCGGGTCAGAACTGGACCGAGACCGGACCCCGTGAAGTGTCGTCGGCCTCGAAGTACTCGCGGGCGGTGAACCCAAAGGCACCGGCGAGCAGGTTGGTCGGAAAA
>JAFAUA010000384.1 GCA_019243595.1 Acidimicrobiia bacterium | reverse complement strand
TCGACACCGACGGCCTGACGGTGGAAATGCGTGGAGGAGTGCACCAGGTGGTGGGGCACGATCCCGTCGCGGAGCACTTGCGCGTTGTCGTAGAGATCGGCGAGGAACGCTTCCAGGGTCCGGACCCGCTGCGCTACTCCCGATTCGATCGTCTCCCACTCGTCAGGAGGGATGACCCTGGGAACGAGGTCGAGTGGGAACGGGCGCTCCTCCCCCGAGAGCGAGAACGTGATGCCCTGGTCGCGGAAGCTCCGGTCTCGCTCCCGGCAACGCTCGCGGTAGTCGTCGGCGGTGAGCGTGCACAGAGAGTCGTAGAGCGGGGCGTAGTGCGACCGGGGAACGCCGGCCGCCTCGAACATCTCGTCCCACGTGCCGACGGGTGCGTAGGTATCAAAGAGATCGGCCACCCTCGTTCTCTATCTCGCGGGTGTTACGTCGACGTTTCCGCTGGCCGTCGTTCACACGGTGTTCACGAAGCTGACAAGGGCCGAACACGGTTCTGGGGAAATGTTGTGCGGTGCAAGTCACGGTCGGCTGCCGGTTCGAGCACGACCTCGACGCGCCCGTGCACGCGGTCATCCAGGTCGAGCCTCGATTCGACGGCCCCTTCCGGCTCAAGTGGGAGCGCTGGTCGCCGGAGCCCGACCTCGCGTCCACCCGTTACCTCGACGGCTTCGGCAACCTCTGCCGCCGCGCCGATCTCCCGGCTGGGCCGTCGGTGCTGCGGTACGAGGCACTGGCCCACGTCTCGCCCGAGCCCGATCCCGTGTGGCCGGCGGCGCCGGAGGTCGCGCCCGCCCATCTTCCCGACAACGCCCTCGCCTTTACGCTGCCCAGCCGGCTGTGCCCGTCCGACGAGCTGGCGCCCGTCGCCTACGACCTGTTCGGCTCGCTTGCGCCGGGCTGGTCGCGCGTGCAGTCCATCTGCGACTGGGTGCACACCGAGGTCGGCTTCGGGTACGGCAGCAGCACACCGGTGACGACCGCGGCCGAGGTCCTGGAGGCCAGGAAGGGAGTGTGCCGCGACTTCGCGCACCTGGCGATCACGTTCTGCCGCGCGCTCAACATCCCGGCCCGATACGCCTTCGGTTACCTGCCCGACATCGGCGTCGAGCCGCTCGAGGATCCCATGGATTTCTGCGCCTGGATGGAAGTATTTCTCGGTGACGCATGGTGGACCTTCGATCCCCGCAACAACCAACGTCGCATCGGTCGGGTGCTCATCGGTCGCGGTCGTGATGCCCTCGACGTGGCCATGCTGACGACGTTCGGCGCCGCGCCCCTCCAGTCGATGGAAGTCTGGGCCGATGAGGTACGCGGATGACCTCGTTCGCGCTCGAGCAGCGGATCCGTTACGAGTACCCGGCGCCTGTTACCAACTTGCGTCAGCGCCTGATGGTCCTTCCCCCGGCGCGCCATGGCGGACAGCGTCGTCTGTCGTCGTCGGTCGTCGTCGACGGACCGGCGAAGTTCCGCACGCGCTCGAGTGTCGACCGGTTCGGCAACCACGTCGTCCGGGTCACCGCTCGACGTGTGCCCGGGTGGGTCGAGTTCACGGTCAACAGCGAGGTGGAGACTGACGACCGACTGCCGCTGGTCGGCGTGAGGCCGGACCGCCGGTACCTGGCTCCGACGCCTCTGACTGCGCCGGACACCGCCCTCGCGGCGATGAGCGCCGAGGTCGGGCCCGAGCCGGCTGCGATCTGCAGCCGCGTCCATGCGGCGTTCGTGTACGAGTACGGCGTCACCGGCGTTTCGACGACGGCACGCGAAGCGCTCGCTGGTGCCCGCGGTGTGTGCCAGGACTATGCCCACGTGATGTTGAGCGTGTGCCGCCTGGCCGGCATCCCCGCTCGGTACGTCTCTGGGCACCTCGTGGGTGAAGGCGGGAGCCACGCCTGGGTCGAGGTCCTGCGGCCGGGTCGGGGCGCGTCCTGGGTGGCCGAGGGATGGGACCCCACCCACGCCCGCCCCACCGATGACCGCTACGTCACTATCGCCGTGGGCCGGGACTACGCCGACGTCGCTCCGCTGTCGGGTACCTACGACGGTGACGGCACGGCCGGCACGCTCACCGTTTCGAAGCGGGTCTGGCGCCCCGACCGCACGCCGCAACATGCCGTTCATGATGGGGTGACCGCGGGGAAACACCTCACCCCTATCTTCGAAGTCTGACAACTGAGTAGCACCTAGGGTTCCGCCCCCGCTGACGAGCTCGCAATCGAGCGCCGTACGTTCGGGCCCGCGGACGGCGTTCCCGAGCCCGTCGCGCCGTACGCGCACGCCGTCCAGGCCGGAAGCCTGCTCTTCCTGACGGGCCAGTTGCCTCTCGACCCGCTCACCGGAAAGTTGGTGGGCGACGAC
Organism: Acidimicrobiia bacterium; assembly: GCA_019243595.1. Classification (GTDB taxonomy): domain Bacteria; phylum Actinomycetota; class Acidimicrobiia; order Acidimicrobiales; family AC-14; genus CADDZP01. Next base: position 5,990 of record JAFAUA010000384.1, on the reverse strand, counting down.
GTCGCCGTCCAGACCCATGCTGTTATCGCCAACCTGGGGTCTGTGCTTGCTCTGTGCGGCGCGTCACTCGCCGACGTCGTCCAGGTGCGCGCCTACCTGACGTCGATGGACCTGTACGAGGAGTTCAACGCTGCTTATGCGCCCCACTTCTCGACCGGCCTGCCGGCTCGAACATGCATCGGCGTCACCGGACTGGCACGCGGCGCCCTCGTCGAGATCGACGTCGTGGCCTACCGACCATCCGTTTGATCGGCGTTCGCTTCGGGACTTAGCTAGGAGGACCGCCGAGCGTTGGGGCTCGGCCGGAAGGAGGCGCTCATGCATGCGCGTGTCATGACCTTCAGCGGTGCGAAGAACATCGACGACGGCCTCGTCTTCCTGCGGGAGAAGGCCATGCCAGAGGTCCGTTCCCAACCGGGCTACCGAGGTCTCACGGCCAGCGCTGACCGACAGGGCGGTGTCTTCGGCATCCTCAGCCTCTGGGAAACCGAGGCCGACCGGCAGGCGAGTCGGACGGCCTTGGACGGACTGCGCCAGGAGGCCCTCGGCGTCATGGGCGGCGAGCTGACGATCGAGGATTTCGAGCAGGTGGTGCTCGAGATGGGCGACACGCCACCGGGACCGGGCTCGGCATTGCTGGTGCAACGGGCGACCATGGATCCGGCCAAGGTCGACGACAACCTCTCGTTCTTCAAGAGCGAGGTTGTCCCGCGCATCAAGGCCAACCCGGGTTTCCGCGGCCTGCGCAATCTCCTGAACCGCGAAGCGGGACAGAGCATCGTGGGCACGGTGTGGGCCGACACAGAATCGATGCGGTCGGCGCTGGCCCAGGGCCAGCAAAACCGTCAAGCGGCCATCGATCGCGGTATCAGCTTCGGTGACGTGAGCGAGCGGGAGGTCCTCCTCACCGATCTGCGGTAGATCCCGACCTTCGGACGGCGCTCAAGGCCATTCCTTTTCGCGCCGCGTTTCGACGCGGCGATCGGCCGGTACCGGATCGTCCGGATCCGACTAAGTTGAGTAAACCGATCACATTTGGAGAGTTGACCGAGAGTGCTTGCCTCCGAAGCGCCCGGCGAGCCACTTGTCGTACTCGACCTGCCGTCGGCGCCACCCGTCACAAGGGCGGTCGCGGCGCCTGTGCGACGACCGAAGGTACCCGCGGTCGCGCTGCTGGTGTTCGGCGTTCTGCTCGTTGTCGGACCGATAGCGGGTGGCCTCTTCTCCAAGGTCGCATCCGGCAAGCAGATGATCGACCGCTTCGCGCCGCACATGGAAGTTGACGCCCTGGCCCGGTACCGCACCGATCTCGTGACCCTGCGCCAGGCCGCCGGCGCCGTCGACACGATCTACACGCAACAGGGCGTCGCACCGGGCCGGTTCCCCGGGCTGGATGCGTACCGGGGTCAAGCGGATGCCATCGACCGCCGTGCGTCGACGTTGCTCGACCGAGTGACGCGCGCCGAACCCGATTACCGGCGTACCGCCGACATCGGCGGGTTCGATCGGATCCCCTTCCTCGTCGTCCTGTTCGGGATCGTTGCGATCTACGGGTCGTGCGTGTTGCTCTTCGGCGCTCGCCGTCGCGCCCGTCCCGCGGTGGCGCTCGTGCTGCTCGCCTCCGCTGCCCTCGCCGTCTATCCGTTCGTGAGCGACCTCCACCGCGGAACGACGGCCGGTCAACGGATGCTGCACAGCTTCGCTCCATTCATGAAGCACAGCGAGGTCCGCCAGCTGCAGGATGACTTCGTGGTGCTCGTGACCGCGGTCGGCGAGCTCGACACCAGCTTCCGCGCCGTTCCCCAGACCGGCCCGCCCGCTGCTGACGTCGCCGCCCTGGTCGACGGCTGGCCGAAGATCTCGTCCGATTTGGCCTCGCTGGTCGGCACGATCAACGACAACATCGGAAACTTCAACGCGCTGGGCGATCTGAACACGCTCACCCGCCGCGTCGGCGTTTCGGGCCTGCAGGGATTTCCGTGGCTACTTGTAGGCGCGGGTGTCCTGGGCGCGACACTCGCGGTCGCGGCTACCCCGCGCCGCAGGAAGGAGACATGATGCGCCGCGCCGTCTTCGCGATTGCTGCGCTCGCAACCACGTTGGTCGCCGTCGGCTGCTCGAGCGGCAGCAAGACGTCTGGTGCGGCGACTACCGGTGGGGGGCACGAGCTCGTCGGGCTGTTCCGTCTCACGCCTGGAGCCGTCAGCGGTGCCAAGACCACCGGCACCTGGTTCCGCATGCTTCAACCACGGGGCAACCCCAAGAATGGCCCCTACATGGTCAACGCCGACTCTCCGGCGGATGGCGGGCAGGCCACGTTGCTCCAGCCCGGTACGTCCGGGGGCCTCCGCACCGGCGGCTACCAGTCGCAACCGACGCCTGCCTTCGACGGCGGCGGCAACTCGATGGCCGACGCCATCACCGCACCCACGAAGTTCTTCGGCGTGAAGTTCAGCATCTCGACCAACGAGACCGACCTGCAGACCAAGACCAAGGTGGCGCCGCCCACGGTCCTCGACAACAACGGGAAGCTGACCGCAGATCTGTCGTCGTGGGCGGCCTCGTGGAACAACCAGAACTTCAACCAGGGCGCGCCGAAGCCGGTGTCGAGCACGCAGGCCCAGGCGCCGGGCCAGGAGCAGGCCCAACGGGCGTGGGACTGGGTGTCGCAGAAGTGGCTGGAGGCCGCGCCGAAGTCGACGGTCACCGGCGGCGGTGCGACGGGGACGTATGACGCCAAGACCGGAGCCTTCGTCCTCGAGTGGACGAGCTACATCGACGGGGGCCCGTTCAACGGGTTCACCGGGCTGTGGCACCTCGAAGGCACCTTCGAGCCGTCCGGGCGCGCGCCGACGGGCGCATAACGAGTGACGCCGGGCGAGCGCGCCGCGGCGGCGATCGTCGTCGAGGACGCCACCAAGGTGATCGACGGTGTCACCGTCCTCGACGGTGTCTCCTTCTCGGCGCTGCCCGGCCGGGTGACCGCCTTCGTCGGTCCCAACGGCGCGGGGAAGACCACGACGCTGCGGGCGATCCTCGGCATCGATCACCTGACGTCGGGGCGGGCGACTGTCGGCGGACGACCGTTCGCGGAGCACCGCCAGCCGGTGCGGGTCGCGGGTGCCTTGCTGACACCGGACGCCGCCCACCCGCGCCGCACGGCGCGGGGGCACCTCTCCGTGGTGGCAGCCAGCAATGATCTGCCCGGATCGTCGGTTGACGCGGCCCTCGAGCTCGTCGGGATCGCCGGCATCGCCGCCCTGCCGGTCGGCCAGATGTCGCTGGGGATGCGCCAGCGGCTGGCGCTGGGCACGGCCCTGATCGGCGACCCCGCGGTCCTCATTCTCGACGAGCCGCACAACGGCCTCGACGCGGGTGCCATCCGGTGGCTGCGCGTCGTCTTGCGGGCGCTGGCCGACGGTGGCCGGACCGTGCTCCTGTCGACGCACCTGATGGCCGAGATCGAGGCGTTCTGCGACGAGGTCGTCGTCATCGACCAAGGTCGGATCGCGATGGCTGGTCCTCTGGGCCACTTCATCGGCGGCGCGTCCATGGAGGAGCGCTACCTCGACATGGTGGAGGGCGGATGAGGCCGGCCTTGCGCGCCGAGCTGCTGAAGATCACGACCGTGCGGGGCCAGTGGCTCGGCGCTGCCATCGCCACGTTGGCTCTGCCTGCCGTGTCCCTCCTCGTCGCCGCGACCGGGGGCGTCGGGGCCGGCGACACGGTCACGAGTGGCGCGGCGACGGGGTCGATCGCCGGCCTGCTCGCGTTCGGGATCTGGGCGGCGACCGTGGCCGCGGGGGAGTACGCGCAGCAGACGATGATCGTCAGCCTCATGACGGTGCCACGCCGGTCGGTGCTCTACGGCGCCAAGCTGGCCGCGATCGGCATGATGGCGGCCGGCGGGGCGCTGGTATCGGCGGTCACCGCCTGGCTGGTGGTGTGGGCCGTGCTGCCGACCGGCGCCCACCACACGGGCGAACCCTTCGCGCTGGTGAGCGTCGTCCTCGCCATTGTCGCCGTGTCGGTGCTGGGCATGGCGGTCGGGTTGCTCAGCAAGTCGCCGGCCGCGTCGGCATCGATCGTCGTGGTGGCCGTGCTGCTCCCGAAGGCGGCCGCCGGTCTACTCGGCGGTTTGGAGCGCTGGGTCGTCGGCGCCAGCCCGGGCACGGTGATCACCCAGGCGGTGGGTGGCGCACAGCTTCCGCACAGTCAGATGTTCCCCGGCGGCGCCGCGGCGGCGGCCCTGACCATGCTCCTCGTGGCGACCGCGGTCGCGCTCGGCGGCGCGGTCACGCTGCTCCGGCGCGACGGGTAGCGCTCGCGCTCAGCCGACGCCGGCGGTGCTCAGCGCTGCCGGGACGCAGCTGACGCCCGGCGCGTTGGCGAAGGCGGCGGCGCCCGGCGCCATCGCGCTCGCCACACTCGCCTCGCCGGCGAGGAACTGTTGGCGATACGGCCCATACAGCGGGCTGAGCGTGTCGAACCCCTGCTGCTCGACGGGGTGTACAACGCCGACCACTGTTCCCATTTCCGCGGCGTGAGCGTCGAGCTGCTTGCCCCCCGACGTGATGAGCGGCCCGAACACCGGGAACGCCGGCTCGAAGGCGGGCACCATGGCGAAGGCTTCGGGTGAGAACGGCCCGAACAGCGGCACGATCTGCACGAGGTTGGCCACCCCGGCCTGTTGGGTCGGCACCGCCAACCCCAGCGGGCACGGCGGGAGCGGCTTGGCATTCGGCGGCGACGTTGACGTGCCGGACCCCGGCGCGCTGTGTGCTGGTGCGGTCGCCGCCTGCGTCGCCGGTGCCGGCGCCGGCTCGACGGAGGAGGCCGACGCCCCGGGCGTCCCGTTGATCAGACCCCCCAACACGGTGGCGGTCGGCGTGACTGCGGCGGCGGACTGCGCGAATTGCGTCGTCGACTTCCCGGCCAAGGCGCCCGGCACGCGCACGCCGCTTCGGCCGGGGCGGTAGGCGCGGGCCAGCAACGCGAAGGTCGCCAGCGCGATGAAGGCGGCGATGACGATGACGACCGCGACGATGCGAATTCTGTTGGCGTTCACTGTCGCTCGCTCGGGTTGTCGGAGGTCGGGCGTCGTGCGGGTAGGAGCAGCGCGAGGGCTGCGACGACGCCGACGATGGCTGTGAGAACAATCGACCAGGCCGGCGGCTTCCATCCTTTTTGCGCGACCGCCCCGATCACTTTGGCGTTGCCCGGGCTCACTGCCGCCTCGGGCGCGCTCGCGTTGTCGCCCGCCGCGGGTGCCGACCCCGCGGCTGTCGTGGCGGTGGCGCCACCGGGGATTGCCGCTGTACCGGTGGCCGTCGCCTTGGCGGCCGGTGTGCGCGCTCCGCTCGCCGGTTGGCCCGGTGCCGCCGCCGCGGCCGCAGCGGTGGTGCCCGTCGGGCGGAACGTTCCGGCGAGATGCCACGACCCGGTGAACTCGTTGAAGGGGCCGCCCACGATCGTGCTCGTCCACTCGAGCACGAAGGCGCCGGTCGAGGCGTCGTAGGTGCCGTGCGCCGGCGTCGTGAGCTTGGGCATCGTCCCGTCAGGCTTCGGCGAGCCCTGATTGAAGTCCTGCTTGTTCCACGTCGCCTCCCAGGCGCGGAGGTCACCGCTGAGCTTGCCCGCCGAGTCGGCCTGGACGGCGAGCGGTGGGACCGCGGCGCCAGTCTGGAGATCGTGGGGATCGGTCGACAGGCCGAACCGCACGCCGAAGAAGGTGGCCGGGACGGTGATCCTGTTGGCCAGGCTGTTGCCCTGCCCGTCGAAGGCAGGCGATGGCGCCGGCTGGTACGCGCCGGTGACGACGCCGCCGTCCACACCGGGCGAGAGCAGCGTGTAGGTCTTGTCGGCGCACGTCGAATCGCCGTTGCTGACGAACGGCCCGCTGGCAACCGTGCCGCTCGGCTGCACCATCCGGAAGTACGTGCCGGCGGCTCCGCCCGACGGGCAGGCGCCGGCGGTCAGGGCGAACGTAC
>JAFAUA010000151.1 GCA_019243595.1 Acidimicrobiia bacterium | reverse complement strand
CGTCACACCGTCGGGCTCGGGCGGCTGTCGTATGGCGCGGCGTTCACCGCACTCGCTGCTGCGTCGGTTCGGGCGTCGTCCCTACGCCGCCCGCACCGGCGCCAAGTCGAGCGATCGGCAGCAGTAGAAGCGCCCGTTTCTGGGTGGCCGATTCCACGTGGCGAACACGGCCCAGCGGTTTCCTTTGGCGTCGATGAAAGTCTCCAGCCCGCCGGGCGAGGCCTGTCCGGCAGCGGTGGCGAGCACCGGGCCTGATCGGGTCTCGCGACAGGGCCCCTCGATCCGCGGACAGTAGGCGAGGCCGGTGCCGTACTCCGCCCGGTCCCAGAGGTTCCCGGAATAGAACAGCCACCAGCCGCCCCTTGTCGCCGGCACCATGGCCGGTTCCTCGATCACGCCACCCTCCCAAGGCTGGTCGGCGCCCAGCAGGTTGTGTGCGGTCCCGACCATCCGCAGCCCGTCGGGTGCCAGGTCCTGCTCCCAGATGGCCGCCGGGAGTCCGCAGCAGTTCCCGTCGTTCTTCCAGAGGAGATGCCTCGTCCCGTGGGCGTCGGCCACGACCGTGGGGTCGATCGATCCGCCGAGCTCGCGCTGGCAGAGCAGCGGACCGCCGAGGGCGTCGGTGTAGGGGCCTTCCGGGGCCGCCGACGACATGGCGCCAACGCATTCGCGGCCGCTCGCCCGCTCGGGGATGGTGACGTACATCAGGTAGCCACCTGTGGCCCTGTGCACGACAACCGGGGCCCATACCAAGGAGTTCGTCGGATCGGGCGCCGCCCACGACGGAAGGTCGGGCATTGCGTCGGCAATGCGGTGCCAGTGCACGAGGTCCGGCGAGGTGGCCGTCGGAACGTGCGCCGGGTCGTCGTTGGTCCCGAAAACGAAGTATTCGACGTGACCGGCAGCCGCCGTCACCGGCAGGACGAACGGATCGCCGATGTCGCCGTCGAAAACATCGCGGCCCGGTCCCAGGGCCACCGTCCGAGGCGCGGCCTTCGGCGCGGAGCAGGCTGCGAGCGCCGCCGCCGTCAACGCGACGACGAGGAAGAGCCGGCGGGCGTGCCGCGCGTCTTTCATTGGGTCCCGTTCATGGACAGGCCATTGTCCCGCCCCGCGGGTCGCTGCTGAGGTCGGTGCGGCTTACGGTCTGCTGAACTTCGTGGTGTGGCGCGACGTCCGAGTCGTGCCAGGGGCGCCGGCGGTACGGTTCCTGCGATGGGTGAGGAGCACACCGAGGAAGGTCGTGCTCCGATCTGTCCCTACTGCGGCGTCACTGCGCTGCCCGCCGATACAGCGAACGTGATCGACACCGGGTTCGTGTGTGAGAACCCCGACTGTGAGGCGTTCGGCGAACGAATCGAGGGCTGATCCGGAGCGTCATTCCGGACGCGAGCTCTGCGCCCCCCTGTCGCGGAGCCAGTCGATGACGTTCTGCTGCCGCGTCGTGGGGTTCGATGCCGCGTCGAATGGAGTGCCTTCGGCATATTCCGGGACCCAGTTCAGGTCGGCGCCGAGCTCGAGCAGACGCTCGGCCGCTCGGCGCTGGCCGGCGGCACACGCGTGCCAGAAGGCCTGCGAGACAGCGTTGGGGTCGGGGCTGTCGCCGAGCAGCACGCCCAGCCGGTCCAGCAAGCCGAGGGCCGCCGCCTGCCACGGCCGTTCGACCCGTGCGCCACGCGACAGCAATAGGTGGGCAACGTGGTAGCAGGCGTATCCGACGGCGTTGTCGAGCGGCGTGCCGATCGAGCCGTCGGGCGCCTCGATGTCGGCGCCGGCATCGATGAGCGCCTCAGCGACGTCGACGTCGTCGCTGCTCGCCGCCCAGTGCAACGGCGTCTCTCCTTTTCCGCGTCCGGTCGTGCGTGCGTCCACGTCCGCCCCCGCCTCGACCAGCAGGGCGACGATCTCGGAGCCTCGCGGGAAGTAGCCGGGCCAGTCGACGACGAGGTGCAGCGGCGCCCGGGTACCGCCGCGCGCCTCGATGCGCGCCGTTGCCAGGCCCTCGTGGGCGTCGAGCAAGCGTCTGATGGCGTCGACGTCGCCACCGCGGACCGCCAGGAGCAGCTCGATCGCCAGCTGTCCGTCGCCAGGGAGGGTCATGGCGTCGTCGACGCTCGACACGGGCTGATCATCGCGCCGCAAATTGCGGGTGTGGCGACGTCGGCTAGGTCGCGGCTGCCGCTTGTAGCAGGGCGACGAAGATCGGGTGGGGCTGCTCTGGCGTGGAGCTCAGCTGGGGCTGGTAGAGCGTCCCGACGAAGAAGGGGTGATCGGTGCGCTCGATGGCCCGGACCTCGCCAGTCTCATCGATGCCCGCGATGGCCATGCCGTGCTCCTCGGCGATGTGCTGCCATTCGGGGTTGAGGCCGTAGTTGCACGTCGTGTGTTCGACGACCGTCTCCGAGCCGTGGAGCCGCCGAAGCCGTGACTCCTCGGCGAGCGACACCGTGATCTGCTCGCCGTCGAGCGAGCAGGCCAGCAGGGACACGATCTCGGTCCCGCCGGTGCCGTACTCGGCGTGGACGGCACTGCCGAGGCCCATCAGGTTGCGAGCGTGCTCGACCAGCACGTGCTGGAAGCCGCCTCACGTGCCGACGAGCGGCACTCCCCGTTCCCTCGCCAGGCGGACCACCTCTTCGGCTCGGTCGGGCCGGGCGTACGGAGTGCCCGGCCCGGCCACGACCGCGTCGCCGATGTCGGACATGAAGTCCTCGTCGATCTGATCGGTGGGCGCCGCTCGGATCTGGGCGTCCATGCCGCACGCCGATGCGGCGTGGGCGAGGGCATCGAACGTGGCCGTCCTGAACCGCTGTCCCGGCGCCAGGTCGATGAGAACGTTGACGACTGGGCCGGGCACAACGGCAGGCTAACGGGAGCGCGCGGCCGTCCTCAGTGGGACTCGGCGACGACCGTGGCGTACCGGCTTAGGTAGAGCGGCCAGCCATCGGCACCGCCGACGCCTTCGCGCACGCCCTCCCAACCGTCGCCGTGGCGGTCGAGATGACGGTGCTCGATCTCGACCCGCGTGCGTGACGGCGCCTCCTCGACGAAGCGCACCTCCCACTCGCTCGTCTTCGCCGGGTCGGTCTCCAGCTGCCATTGCGGGCTGATGTTCCAGCTGAGGACGACGCGGGTCGGCGGCTCGTAGACGAGGACCTGTGCCCACCGGCACTCCCTGCCATCGACCCCGCGGTCGTAGAGATAGCCGCCGACACGAGGCTCGAACACGGTCTCGCGGATCTCGAGGCCGAGCATGTTGTGCTCGGGCGGCTTGAACCGGCCGAAGTCCTTGGTGAAGACGTCGAAGGCCCGTTGGATGGGCGCGTCGACGACGATCGACGCGCTGACGGACGTGGTTGCGGCCTGAGTACCCATCGCTCAGCTCTCCTTCGTGTCTTCTTCGACGACCGCCTTGTAGGCGGCCAGGGTCTTGTTCCAGAACCGGTCGAGGTCGGCGCGCAACGCCACCAGACCGTCCGGCTCGACGCGGTAGATGCGGTGCTTGCCCGCCTGCCGGTCGATCACCAATCCCGCCGCCTTCAACACCTTGAGGTGCTGCGAGACGGCCGGACGGCTGACTGGCAGGTACTCGGCCAGCTCTCCGACGGCGAGCGGACCCTCGAGCAGCTGCTCGAAGATCGCCCGGCGCGTCGGATCACCGAGCGCTGTCCACCCGGCAGTCGCGTAAGCTACCACTAACGTGTAAGCGTACGCTTACGATATTGCATCCGTCAACAGGGGCACGACCAACGGGGACGGAGCATGATGCACGCCTCTGTAGACGACGAGGAGAGGCGCGTGTCCTTGACCGAACGGCAGGAAGCGTTGGCGGAGCAGGCGCCGGCGGACTACTCGGACCTGAAGGCGTTGTTCATCAACTGCACCTTGAAGCGCTCGCCCGAGGTGTCGAACACGGAAGGCCTCGCTCGAATCTCCGAGCGCATCATGCAGCGGCAGGGCGTCACCGTCGACACGGTGCGCGCCGTCGACCACGACATCGCCACCGGTGTCTGGCCGGACATGACCGAGCACGGGTGGGAGATCGACGAGTGGCCTGCGATCTTCGAGCAGGTCATGGCCGCCGACATCCTCGTGATTTGCACGCCGATCTGGCTGGGGGAGAAGTCGTCGGTGTGCACCCAGATAATCGAGCGTCTCTACGGCAACTCGCATCTGCTCAACGACGCCGGCCAGTACGCCTACTACGGACGGGTGGGAGGCTGCCTCGTCACCGGCAACGAGGACGGCGTCAAGCACTGTGCCATGAACGTTCTCTACTCGCTGCAGCACCTCGGCTATGTCATCCCGCCTCAAGCCGATGCGGGTTGGATCGGCGAAGCGGGTCCGGGCCCGTCCTACCTGGATCCCGGTTCGGGCGGCCCCGAGAACGACTTCACCAACCGCAACACGACCTTCATGACGTGGAACCTGCTGCATCTCGCCCGCATGCTGAAGGACGCCGGGGGCATCCCGGTTCACGGCAATCAGCGTTCGGAGTGGGACGCCGGCTGCCGTTTCGACTTCGAGAACCCCGAGCACCGCTGATGGACAGGGACGAGCTGCGGGCGATCCAGAAGCCGCTGAAGGACCGCTACCGAGAGGAGCCGGCGGCCGCGGTCATCACGCTCAACGCCGAGGGTGTCCTCGGCGACGAAGAGGTCTCGTGCTCGGTCGCGACCGGCCGGGCGATCGTCGAGGCGGGCCTGCACCCGGCGACTGGCGGCGACACCCTCCACGCCTGTTCGGGCGACATGCTGCTCCAAGCTCTTGTCGCCTGCGCGGGCGTCACGCTGCGCTCGGTTGCGACCGCACGCGGCCTCGACGTCAAGGGCACGGTGCGCGCCGAGGGCGACCTCGACTTCCGCGGCACGCTCGGCATCGACAAAGAGGTGCCGGTGGGGTTCAAGGACATCCGCCTGACGTTCGACCTGACGAGCGACGAGGCACCCGAGGCCATCGAGGAGCTGCTCGCCACGACCGAGCGCTACTGCGTCGTGTTCCAGACGCTCGTCGGTTCACCCCAGGTGACGATGGCGCGCAGCTGAGGCCCTAGACCGCCTGCTCGACGCGGGCCGCGGTCGTCACCAGTATCTCCTCGCCGTCGAGGGGTCCGACCAGCTGGAGACTGGCGGGCAGAGGATTGCCGGGAACGGGCACCGGTTGGGCGGTGGCGGGAACGCCGGCCGGGTTGAACAACGCCACGTGCTTGGTGATCTCGATGGCCGCCGGAAGGAGGGAGTCAGCGTTGAGCGAATCGAGTCGGGGCGGGAAGATCGGCAGGGTCGGCAGGGCGAGGACCTGGACCCGCTCGAAC
>JAFAUA010000083.1 GCA_019243595.1 Acidimicrobiia bacterium | reverse complement strand
AGCGGCCCCCGGTGGGCCGTCAGGCGCCCAGGAGGTGTCAGTGCTCCAAATCGAACTCGAGGAGGCGGACGGCTACACCGTCTGCCGCCCGGTCGGCGAGCTCGACGCCTACACGGTCGGGCAGTTCCGTGAGGCGCTCGGCGAGCTCTCGTCGCGGCCCAAGCTGTTGATCGACATGTCGGGGGTGCCCTTCGTGGACTCGGCCGGCCTGGGCGCGCTGATTGGCGGGATCCGCCGTGCTCGGGAGAGCGGTGGCGACGTCGCCGTGTGCTGCAACCGGCCGACGCTCGTGCGCCTGCTGCACACCACGGGGTTCGACCGCATCGTCACCGTCACCGAGACCATCGAGGAGGCCGCCGCCTTCCTCGGCGACGACAACGAGGTCGCTCCGGCCTGAGCTAGAGGCTGGAGGCGGGGGCCGGTTCGCCGTCGCCATCGAAGAGGTACTTGCCGAGCTCAGCCAGACCCTCGAGGTCGTGCACGTCGCTGGGCAGGAACGGCACCTTGACCAACGGCGCCGGGCGCACCCGCTCGGACAGGGCGGCGACGTGCTCCTCTTCGACCTCGGCGAGGAGCGTGAAGTCGGCCAGGTTCTCGTAGAGCCCGGCGAGCTCGCCGCCGGCCTGGGTGGAGGCACGTTCGCGCAGCTGGTCGGCGCCGACGCGTGCGAAGCGCGGGTGCATCCGATTCACGACCAGGGCCTCGACGGGGATGCCGGCCTCCTCGAGCTTGGCGGCGAAGAACCGGCTCTCCTCGAGGGCGTCGGCGCGCGGCGTCGTCACCAGCAGAAAGGCGGTGGCTGGGTCCGACAGCAGGTGCAGCACCCGCTCGGCCCGCTGTCGAAAGCCGTCTTCCATGCCTTCGAACGCCTGGAAGAACGACACCGCGTCCTGCACGACCTCGGACCCGACGACGCGGGAGATCACGCGCAGCAACGTGCGGGTGGCGACGCCCGCGGCCTTGAGGTAGGCGCGCGTCGGCATCATCATCCAACGGAAGAGCCGATTGTCGAGGAAGCGCGTCAACCGCCGGGGGGCATCGATGAAGTCGAGCGCGTTGCGCGTCGGCGGAGTGTCGACGACGACGAGCTCGAACCCGCCGTCTTCGTAAAGCTCGTAGAGCTTCTCCATCGCCATGTACTCCTGCGTGCCCGACAGGGCCGAGGAGATGTTGCGGTAGAAGCGATTGCGGAGGATGCCCTCGGCCTGGCTGGTCGATGGCGCGTACTTGGACACGAGGGCGTCGAAGGTGCTCTTGGTGTCGAGCATCAGCGCCCACAGCTCGCCGGGCCAGTCGCCTTCGATGCGGGTCGGTGAGTCGGACAGCGTCTCGAGGCCGAGCGCGTCCGCCAGCCGCTTGGCGGGATCGATGGTGACGACGACAGCGCGGCGTCCCTGGCGCGCGCCTTCCAACGCCAGCACGGCCGCGGTCGTGGTCTTGCCGACCCCGCCCGACCCACAGCACACGATCACGCGGCGCGTGCGCGTCAACGGGGCGAGCGTCATGACGCAAGCTCCAACGCGCCGACGGCGTCGGCGAAAGCCGTCGCCAGCGTGTCGATCTGGTCGGGACCGAGCTCGGGGCTGAACAGGTATGGCAGCCACAGCTGGGGCAGGTCGAGACTCTCGGCCAGGCGCGCCAGTTGCTCCTGCTGCAGCTCGTGGCGCGAGCGGCGGAATGCGGCTGCGTCGAGCAGCGGTTGCACGTCGTCAGCAGGCACGCCCTCTTGCTCGACGAGATCGACCGCCGAGTCGATGCCCGACACCGCCGGATACAGGCCGTTGACCACGATCGGGCCGAGGTGCACGCCGACGCGGTCGCGAAGGCGGGCCGCCGTCTCCGCGGCCTCGTTTACGGGCGTTTCCTCGGGCAGCGTCACCAGCACGACCTGGGTGCGGGCCGCGTCGGTGAGCAACTCCTGGACGTCCTCGGCCTGGGTGCGGACTGGACCCACGCGCACGGCGTCGAGCAGGCCGCGCGCGCTGGTGAGGAACGTCACCGCGTGCCCCGCCGCTGGCGCGTCGAGCACGATCAGGTCGGCGTCGCCCGCCCGTTCCAGCTGCTTGACCTTGCCCAGCACGAGGATGTCCTTGATCCCCGGCGCGGCGGTCGCCACCACGTCGAGCACGCCGGTGTTGGTGAGGCGCTTGGAGAGGCGACGCATGCCGTGGTCGTCGAGGTACTCGAGGAGGGCCTGATCGGGCGTGATCGTGCGGGCCCGCACCCGCTCGGCGAGTTGGACTTCGTCGTAGCTGAGCTCGCCCCGACCGAACGCAGCGCCCAGGCCGGACTTGCCCTCCACCTCGACAATCAAGGTGTCCAACCCCGCCTTGGCAGCCATCATTGCGAGGGCGGCGCTCACCGTCGTTTTGCCGACGCCACCCTTCCCGGCCACGATGACCAGCCGGCTCTGCGAGCAAAAGCGCGCAGGGTCCACCTGTTCCTTTCCGTTGCGGAGGCCGTCAAATGTGGGCTCGGCCCGCCCGAACAACCCTAGCGATTGCGACCCTTTTGACCGGCGTGGTCCTCGCGGCCGGCACGGGCTGGTCGACGTCTGCCCGCGCCGAGGCGGCGACGCCGACGGTCGCGGTGATCGAGGTCAGCGGTCGGATCGATCCGATCGTCGCCGACTTCATCCGTGACTCGCTGCGGACGGCGGAGCGGGGTGGAAGCGAGGCGTTGGTCATCCA
>JAFAUA010000510.1 GCA_019243595.1 Acidimicrobiia bacterium | reverse complement strand
TCGTGCCGACGCTGATCCTGCACCGAACAGGAAACCCATTCATTCGCGTCGCCAATGGCCGCTACCTCGCCGGTCACATCGCCGGCGCCAAGTACGTCGAGTTACCTGGCGAAGACCACCTCTACTGCGTTGGCGATCAGGACGCGCTCCTGGATGAGATCGAAGAGTTTGTGACCGGCGCTCCGCCCGTGCGCGAACCTGATCGGGCCCTGTCCACGGTGCTGTTCACCGACATCGTGGCTTCGACCGAACACGCCGTGAGACTCGGTGACCGGGCGTGGAGCCAGGTCCTCGACCGCCACGACACCATTGTGCGCCGCGAGCTCGATCGCCATCGAGGCCGCAAGGTGAATCCCACTGGCGACGGCATGCTGGCGACCTTCGACGGACCCGCCAGGGCCATTCGCTGTGCCCAGGCAATCTCTTCTGCCCTGGCGCCTACCGGCGTTGCCATCCGAGCGGGGCTGCACACGGGCGAAGTGGAGTTGCGGGGCGAGGACATCGGTGGCATCGCCGTTCACATCGGCCAGCGCATCTCAGCGCTCGCTGGACCTGGCGAGGTGCTCGTGTCACGCACCGTTACGGATCTGGTTGCGGGGTCTGGGATCTGCTTCGCGGACCGCGGCGACCATGACCTCAAGGGAGTCCCGGGTACCTGGCGGGTGTTCGCCGTTTCGTCCTAAGTGTGGGCGCCGGGGAGATTGTCCCCGGCGAGGTGGGCGAAGGTTGCGATGGGTGATTGCCAGCCGAGCGCGCCGTGGGATCGGTGGTGATTGTAGAAGTGCATGAACCGGTGGTAGCCGGTGTCGCGGGCTGTTTCGCTGGTCCAATCGCGGATGTAGGCCCACTCCTCGAGCAGGATCCGATGGAACCTCTCCACCTTCCCGTTGGTTTGGGGCCGGTAAAACCGGGTGCGCTTGGGGGCGATGCCGAGCTCGGCGCACGCGAGGTTCCACTGCTTCTTGTAACAGGTCCCGTTGTCGGTCAGGACTCGCTCGACGCTGATGCCAAGTCCGGCGAACCACTGCACAGCACGGTTGAGCACACCGATGGCGGTGGCGCTCGTCTCGTCCTCGCGGATCTCCGAATAGGCGATCCGGGTGCGATCGTCGATGACGGTGTGGATGTAGCGGTACCCGACGAACGCACGAGGGCGGCCGGCGGGGCCGTGCATGCGCCAGCCGCCCCCTTTGGGGATGGCGGCGATCTTCTTCACGTCGACGTGAACCAATTCGCCTGGGCGCTCGCGTTCGTAACGCTGGGGAGTGGGCCTCGAAGCCGTGGCCCGGTCGCCACGGTCGAGGCGGCCCAGACCCTCTGAGCGCAGAATCGACTGCACCGTCGAGGGCGCCAGGCCAACCTCGGCACCGATGTGCTCAGCACCCCACCGGCGCTGGCGACGCAGGCGCAGGACCTGCTGACGCCGCTTCTCGGGCGTCCGATTCGGCGAGCGACGCGGACGACTCGACCGGTCCTGAAGACCGACATCCCCCTCGGTCACGAACCGGTCGCGCCACTTGCGGACCGTCTTGGCGTCGACCTGAAACCGCTCCGCCGTCGCCTCGATCGTCCAGCCGCGCTCCAGGACGCACCCAACCATCCTCCGCCGGCCAGCCGGGGTCAGCACTGCGTTCGGATGCTGGCTTCTAACGTGAGCCACGAGTCCTCCTTGAGAGTTGTGAGTTGTCGCAGACCCACAAACTCTCAAGAGGGCTCATCTCATCGGTGGATCAACCCCAGCCCGTTCCGCGAGGGACAACGTCCCCGCTCGTCACACCTAGGACATCTCGTGATCGCGGGAGTTGCTGCGCCCGTTCGGCACTTTGAGGATGCAGTTCGTAGGCCGGCGGGTCGGGATTCTGGGCGACCACGGGGACGCCCGACGCGCACCTGGCAAGTACGCGTCCAGGCGGGGCGATGCAGCATGAGCGCCCCAGTCTCCTGACGTCGACTCGGTTGCCGAGGTGCACATCGACGCTGAGTAACGGATCGCGCGGCGTTCGCGCTGTCTCGTCACTATCGGCGGTCAGCGGCGTTGACACCTGACTGCCCCGTTGGGTCCATTTGCGAATTGGGCATCGCATTCGAGTCCGGCCCGTCAATGGCCGTTGTGCTGGGCACAGGGGGATGGGGAATCGCATGCTGAAGTTCTTCCGGACGCGTACCACCGTGGGAGGCGCGCGGCGAGCGCCGAGCTTGGCGGTCATCGTCGCCCTTCTCGGAGCGTGCGTCGCTCAAGTCGTCGTGCAGGTCGCTCAGGCCCCTTCGGCCGCGGCGACAACGGCGACCTACCCGTCGATCGTTCAGGCGGACAACCCGTTGGCGTACTACCGCCTCGATGAGTCGTCGGGTACGACGGCGGCAGACGCCTCGGGCCATGGGCGGTCCGGGACATACGGCCCCACCGCTCAGCTCAACAAGCCAGGCCTGATCGCCGGCGACTCCGACGCAGCCGTCAACGGCCCCGACACCAACACGGTGATGTCGGCATCGGCAGCAGGCCTTCCCTCCGGGAATGCTGCGCGCTCCATCGAGTTCTGGTTCGCGACGACCAACGGCGGTCAGCGCTACACGAACGCGTTCGTGTACGGGAACTTCGGCGTCGGGATGGACTCGATCTATGGAATCAACTTCATCTCCGATGCC
>JAFAUA010000251.1 GCA_019243595.1 Acidimicrobiia bacterium | reverse complement strand
GCCCTGACCTTCGATTTTCCAGTGCAGGTCATCGCCAGAATCCTCGGCCTCCCCCGGCACGACTATCCGCGCTTCCAGCGATGGTCGCTCGAGTTCCTGAGCAGCCTGGCGAACTGGGAACGGGCGCAGGCCGCGGCGCGCGTCCTCGACGGCTACTTCGCGGGTGTGATCGCCGACCGGCGGCAACAGCCCACGGACGACCTGATCAGCGACCTCTGCACCACCGAGTGCGACGGGCATCGCCTCAACGACCGAGACATCTGCGGCTTCCTTCGGCTCCTGTTGCCGGCCGGCATCGAGACGACCTACCGCTCGTCGGGCAACCTGCTCTACGCACTGCTCACCCACCCCGACCAGTTGGCTGCACTCCGGGCTGATCGGTCGCTGATGCCCCAGGCGATCGAAGAGGGGTTGCGATGGGAGCCGCCGATCATCTTTCTCTTGCGCAACGCGGTCCGTGACACCGAGGTGTGCGGAACCGCCATTCCCGCAGGATCGGTGGTCAACGTCTGCACCGGGTCCGCCAATCGCGACGAGACGGTCTACAACGAGCCCGACCGCTTCGACATCTCCCGTCGGCCGCACCAGCACGTGACGTTCGGCTGGGGCCCGCACATATGCGTCGGGATGCACCTGGCTCGCATGGAGACGACGGTTGCGATGAACGCCGTGCTCGACCGCCTCCCGAACCTGAGGACCGACGACGACTTCGAGCCGCCGTTCGTGCAAGGGACAGCGTTCCGCTCACCGCCCGCGCTGCACGTTCGCTTCGACTAGAGGCGGCCGGCCTCGAACGCGTCGATGAGGACGGGCAGCAGCTTGTCGAACAGGTCGTCGGGGACGCCCTCGGGGTCGATGAGCTTCTCGATGGCGATGCCGTTGCCGATGATGCCGAAGATCAGCGCCGCCTGATCCACGTCGGTCTTGAACCGGGGACCCTCAGCCGGCGTGTTCTGGTCGATCATGTCGGCGATCCGCTGCCGTCCGGCGCGGTGGGCGGCGAGGAAGTCCGCATAGATCGCGGGGTTGCGGAGGGCGTACGCCGTGAAGTCGAGAAACAGGAGCCAGGCGTCGCGTTCCTCGTTCACGCTCTCAGAGAAGAGCCGTGCGGCGACCGCCTGCTGCTCCTCGAGCGTTGGCAAGCCGGTCGCCACGTCGCTGATCCCGCTCTGACGATCCTCATGGGCCTTGAGGACCGCGGCGACCAGGGCCTCCTTGTTCTCGAAGTTCGAGTACACCGCTCCCTTGGTGAGGCCGGCGGCGTCCGCCACCTCGTCGAGGGAGCTCTCGGCGAACCCCTTCTCGGCAAAGACGCGGGCCGCGGCCTCGATGAGGCGCTCCCGGGTCTGGGCCTTCTTCTCTTCGCGAGTCAGTCGCTGGGTGGCGGGCACGCCCCATTCTGTGCCGTATCCGGCTTCGGTGCCCGGAGCTCCTCGAGCATGCGCTCGAACCGCCGCTCGCGATCCAGCCAGGACCGGACTTGCTTTGCACCCTGTTCGCTCATCGCTGCACCTCCGATACTACAAAGTATCTGATACTCAAGAGTATGAGATACTCATCAGTATCAGTCAAGTGACGTGCGGCACCCTCGTGCGCAGCCAGTCGACGATGAGCTCCAGAGCCTGGCGGCGGTGGCCGTGGAGGTAGTGCCCGGCGCCCCGGAGCTCGGCGTACGTCGCGTCGACGCTCCCGCTGGCGGCGTGGATGGCTCTGGCCTGGTGCAGGCGGATCTCGGTGTCGGCGGTGGGGTGGAGGACGAGGGTGGGGACGCGCACCGCTGGCATCGTGCGCTCGAGCGCGGCGGGAGACGAGAGCCCGGACCACGTCGAGAGCCAGCCCCGCGCTGTCATCACCCGCGCCAGCCCGCCGTAGCCGTAATTGGCGTCGAGCGGATCGGGAAAGGCGAAGATGCTGCCGAGAGGCCGGTCGTCGGGGTCGATCGTCGGGTCGAGATACGCGGGGTCGGCGAGGGTCCGGTAGATCGTGAGATACCGGGCGTGGACCCCGTGTCGGCGCAGGCGGTTCCACTCCTCGCTGCCGCGCGGAACGGCGCGCGCCGCCCGCCCCGCCCGCGTGCGCTCGTCCAGAGCGGCCTTGGCGATGTCGTCGATGCGGCCCACGCGCGCCCGCTGTGCGTCGCGGTAGCGGGCCACCCAGTCGGGGTCGTAGCTCGACGGCGACGGCCACGGCTGCCAGCCGTTGGCCGGGTCGTACATGTCGAGGCTGGGGTCGACGGAGAACGGGTCGGCTTCGTCGGTAACCGAGGGGTCGATGGCGTTGAGGAGGAACACGCCCTCGCCGGGATGGGCGGCCAGGGCGACGAAGGCGTCGCCGAGCTCCCGCTCGGCTTGGGCCAGCGCCATCAGGGAGCCGCCGCCGCTGTTGCCGAGGAGAACGACCGCGTCGGCGCCTCGGCGCCGAACCTCGTCGACGGCCGCCGCGACGTCGGCGACGAGCAGCTCGTGGAGGCAGTCGGTGTCGTTGTTGACGTAGCGAGTGCCGAAGCCCAGCACGCCGTACCCGGCGGCGGCCAGCAGCGGCGCTGCGTAATGGACGGAGAAGTCGGCGCGCGGGTGGGTGAGGACGACCGCCGTCTGCCACGCACCTGATGGCGGCGTCCAGAAGATGCCGCGCAGGGGCACGTCGCCCTCGGCGAGGAACGTGACCGCTTCCCGACCCGGTCCCGCCTCCGGCTCGTCAGCG
Source organism: Acidimicrobiia bacterium (assembly GCA_019243595.1). GTDB lineage: Bacteria > Actinomycetota > Acidimicrobiia > Acidimicrobiales > AC-14 > CADDZP01. The sequence continues at coordinate 3,344 of JAFAUA010000251.1, read as the reverse complement.
GGTTCCGGCCAGAAACCCGGGAGCAAGCGTTAGGTGGAGGCGCCCGCGCGCGCCGGCGCCTGGAAGAACTTCGCGTCGGGCGGCGCCAGCACCGGCGGAGCGGGGTCGGCGAGCAGGCGCTCGGCGTCCTTGTGGTCCGCCTCGGTGAAGGCCTTGGTCGTCGTGCAGAACTCGACGAGGATCCCGTTCGGATCCATCGTGTACACCGACACGCACCAGCGATGGTCGATCTCAGCCACGTCGTGGCCGTTATCTAGCCAGCGCTGCTTGCGTGACTCGATGTCGTCGAGGTCGGTCGCCGCGAAGGCAAGGTGGTTGACCCATTCGGGAAGCCCGAGACCGGTCGAGATGGCAGGTGACCAGGTGTCGGGGATGCTCTCGTCGTGCAGCTCCCAGAACGCGATCATCTCGCCGCCGCCGGTGTCGTAGAAGAAGTGCTTGGCCCAACCGCCCTGGGGCGTGGGCGCCACCTCGACCTTCACGAGCTTGAAGCCCATGGCGTCGGTGTAGAACGCGTGGGTGGCGGCGGAGTCACGGGTGGCGAAAGCGGTGTGGTGGAACATCCCTCCCAGCTTCCCACGCCCGGTACGGTCGCCGCTACGAAGGGATCGCCTGTCGCGCGCGGCGCAATCGTCGGCCTGATCGTGGGCGTGGCCGCGGCGGCGGCCGTGGTGGCGACCTCAGACGGCCGCACGAAGCACGCCATCGCGCGCCCGGCCGAGCCCGACGCCGGAGCGCAGTACATCGCCGACTGGCGGCGAAGCCAGCTCGGCACGTGGAAGGTCGTGCTCCACTGGCAGCGGATCGTTGGCAGCAGTCGCCTCGACGACGAGATCCGCACCGCCCAGCGTCCCCCCGATCGCCTCTCGGTGGCCCTCGGCTCCGTCGACGCCCGCCGCGGTGACCGCCGCCTCTCCTGCGCCTCCGACGCCGACGGCCACCTGCATTGCCGGGACGCAGGCGCAGCCCCGCCCTACGACCAGGACGTGGCCGGCAACGAAGCGGTGCTGCGGGGCCAGCTCCTCGGCCCGAGCCGTCTGTACGACGTCACGGCCACATCGTCGCACTGCTACGACCTGCGCCTGCGCTTCAGCTATCCCGTCCCGCCGTACGGGCGACGCGCCCGTTTCTGCTTCGACGAGGCGACCGGGGCGCCGACGTTGCGCGACATCGATCGGGTCGAGGGACGCGACGTCCAAGAGGCGACCTCGGTGTCGGGCGACGTGACCGACGCGGATCTGGCGCCACCGCCCGGCGCCGGCGGATGATCCAGCGCGACAGAGTGCCGGGGCGGGCGGAAGCCGAGTGAAGGGGTTCCAACGCCCTGCAAGAACGCTGGAGCTTCGGCTGCTGTCGGAGGGTCCCGGCCTCCACCCGTGTCCCGGTCACGGCAAGCTGGGGATCTCGCCGCACCCTCAGTCTCGTCACGCGGTGGCGTCGGGTTGAGGGAAATCTCACCGAGCGTGGTCAGAGATCCGCTCTACCCTGCCCGCATGAGCCCAGATCGGGGAGTTTGCCGTGCTCGCTGACAACTCGCTGTTCCTCGGCAACAACCTGCTGGCCTGGCTGCTGCTCGCCCTCGGCGGCGCGATGGCCGTCGGCAACGTCCTCGCCTTGGTCAGGCCTCCCGAGACCGCCAAGAAGGGCGACCTGGCGCGGGCCCCGGTGGGGCGCAGCGTGCTGTTCATCGTGATCGGCGCGGTGGCGGCGATTTGGGCGCTCGCCAGCCTGACCCGTTAGGCCTTGGGGGCTCCCGGGTTCTGCTCGCGCATGGCGGCCAGGAGGTAGTCGCCGACGGACTGGCCGATGGCGGTCAGCTGCTCCTTGCTGAGATCGACCGGCGCGCCCTTCTTGGTGACCGGAAGGCGGCGTCGGATACGCGCCAGCTCGTCGACGACCCGGGCCAGGGCGTGCTCCATGCGTGCTTCGTAGCGCTCGAACTCGGTGGTGAGCGCCGCTTCCGTCGACGAGCGCAGCTCCGTGGACACGACGTCGCCCAGCGCCGACAGCTGATCAGTGAGGTCGCTGAGGACGGCGGCCAGGGCATCGGGGATCGACGGCGGGGCCGCGGCCAGCCGGGCCAGCTGCTCGGCCACGGGTGACACGGCGCCGAGCTGCTCGATCGACGTCATCAGTCCAGCGGCGACCGTGTTGAGGCTGCCGGCCGTTTCCTGCAGAGACTCGACGGCGGTGGTCAGCGCTTCCAGGGACCCGGCGGCCGACGATTCGACGAGCTCGTTAGCCGCCCGCTCGATCTCCTCGCGGACGGTCGCTCCCGCCCGCCCGGCGGCGGACCGCAGGCGGCCGACGTCGTCTTGGAGACGCTCGGTCTCCTCCTCGACACCGCGCACCAGCTCCCGGAGCCGCTCGCGGAGCTCGATGTCGTCGTCGGCGTCGGAGCTGGAGATGGCGGACGCAGGCCCGACCCGGCCCCGGCTGCTGCGCAGCACTCGGCGCCGGGCCTCTTCGGCCTGTTCTTCGAGCGTGAGCCGGGCCCGCTGCGCCGTCAGCTCGATGCGTTCGGCGTCGGCCTCCACGAAGGTGGGGGGAGGGTCGCTCTCGGGGACGTCGTCGATGTCCGACATCGGCGACGGCTACGAAGGCGAGCCGCCGGTGCCGCCCGCGATCTCGGACGCGCCGGCCATCGGACTGTCGACCGCCCGAAGCACCGACTCCACCGCAGCCATGCGCTCGCGGAGCTCGAGGTTGGCCTCCTTGAGCTCCTGGTGCCGGGCTTGGGCTTCGGTGATCAGCCGGTCGGCATCGCGCTGGGCCTGGTCCCGGATGCGTTCGGCCTCGGCCTCGGCCTGGACCCGCGAGTTGTTGGCCGCTTCGTTCGCCTGCAGACGGGTGACCTCTGCTTCCTGGACCGCCCGCTCCGCCCGCCGATTGGCCTGCTCGAGGCTCTCGGTGGCTTCCTGGCGGGCCTGTTCGACGATCCCCTGCGCCTCCTCCTGGGCCCGCTGGAGGTTGGCGTTGGCCTCGGCGACCAGCTGGTCGGCCTCACGCTCGGCGGTGGCCACGATTTCCCGGGCCCGCTCTTCGGCGCTGTTGATCAGACGCTCGGCCTCTTCCTCGGCCTCCCGGCGGGTGGCGTCGGCGATGTCCTCGGCCTCACGCCGGATGCGGGCGGCGGAGTCGCCGGCGGTGCGCAGCAGCGTCGCCAGCTGAGCGCCGACGGTCTCGTACGGGTCGGCGGCCGGGGCCGGGGCCGGGGGCGGCGCCTCGACCGGCTTCGGGACGGGCTGCGGCTGGGGCTGGGGCTGCGGAGGTGGCGGCGCAGGCGCGGTCTGGGACGCGGCCCGCGAAAGCGCGGCGTTCAGACGCCGCACCTCGTCGGCGAC
>JAFAUA010000422.1 GCA_019243595.1 Acidimicrobiia bacterium | reverse complement strand
CGGGCGTCAAGGAGCCGAAGCACCGGCACGTTCCGAAGCTCCAGCACCAACAGCACGAGGCCAGCGGTCAACGCCCCGAGCCAGAGGTGACCCATGCCGACCACCACGCCGACCCCGGCTACGGCGAAGACCGCTCCTGCGGTTGTGATGCCCTTGATGAGGCCGCCCTCGCCATGGAAGACGACGCCACCACCGATGAAGCCAATGCCGGTGATCACCCCGGCGATTGCCTGGGGCGAGGACCGGCCGACCACGGCGGTCACGGCCGCCGACGCTCCCCCAACCAGGGCGAAGGTGCGGTCGCCTGCCGCCGAACCCCGCAGCTCACGCTCATAGCCGATGGCGAAGGCCAATGCGAACCCGACGCCGATACGAAGGGCCAGGGTGGCGTCGGAGGGCACGGTTCATTCTGACAACCCGACGCTTGGCAGAACGCGGATGATCCGTCGAGTCGAGCCACCCTGTACTGCTTGGCATGATTGGGGTTTCCGACAAGGAGGGCGTCGTGGCCAAGGACAAGAAGCGCTGGCTGTCGGAGCCCGAACCCCATGACTACACGGCCGCCGCCGACTACCTCAGCCTCATCTTTCGCTCCGAGACCGTCGAGGCCGTGGTGGCGGCTCTGCGGGATGCCGCCCTCGTGCAACGGCAGGCCAAGGATCTGCTCCGGGCCAGCCAGCTTCCGTTGCTGCCCCGAAAGGATGCCGAGGTGGCCAAGGACTTGGACAAGGTCAAGGAGGGCGAGAAGCTGTCACCGATTCTCGTGGTGCGAGGTGACGGTGCCAGCAACCGTCCCCTCATCGTTGCTGACGGCTACCACCGCATCTGTGCGAGCTATCACCTCGACGAGGACGCTGAGATCCCCTGTCAGATAGCGGGTCTTCCCGCGTCAGAGGTGTGAGGGTCGCCGTCGCGTGGCCGAGGCCCCGCCGGGCGCAGCGACTCCCGCGATCATCAGATGCCTTCAGCCGCCGCCCACCGCGACCGATCTGCCGCTCCGAGATTCGCATCGGCTACCGAACGCGTCGCCAAACGACGACGCTGGCGGCGCGGTCCTCTGTACGCGTCGGTTGTTAGAGGCAAAGCACCCGAGCGGGCGATGCGTGCGACTCAACTTCAGCAAGCAGTCGTCGAGGAGTTCGCTCCGATAGTCACCCGCGAGCGGGCCGGTCGAGGGCAGTTGCAGCGCGGGCAGCCCGGGGATCTTCTGGGCCACCTGGATCTAGCTGCGGCGGCAGCGTCGTTCGGCGCACGAGAGCACGCGGAGCGCCGACATTCTGCTCGGTCCTTCAGGGCTCGATACAGGTCGGCGGCTGCAGCACCGCGGCCCCCACGGACCGTGGGCTGGCCAGACTGTTGCGCATGCGCAGGACGGCGCCGCTGGCTATTGCCCTCGCAACGGCGCTCAGCGCCTGCCACGGCGGGAACCAATTCTCGGAGTCCGCGTGCACCAAGGCGATGGTTACCGGCAAGGCGCGGGCGGGCACGAGCTCACGCCCAAATCCGTCAGCGTTTGTCCCGACCATCGACGAGTGCTCGAGCATGGAAGAATGGACCCGCAGCGCAGCGGCTGTGGGTGTCAACGTCCCCGACGCACCGCGCTTTGTCGCCCAGGTGTGCGCGCTGATCGATCTCCGTCGCCAAGAGAGCGAGCTCTGCCAGCAGACCCACGGCCTCGTCCCGTTTGGCTAGCCACCTCCTCGGGTCCCGGACGCACCCCAGACTCCGACTCGCGGGAGCCGACGGTCGGGCCCGACGGCCTTGTCGTGGACCAGCGCGTTCGCGGATCGGGCGATTGTTGTGCCCTGCGCTGCTGTTGTGCCTGGCCGTCGCCTGCTCGAGCCGCCCTGGTTCCCGCCACCAAAGTGCCGCGACATCGCCGGGCAGTCTCGGGACGCAGGCCGCGCCTTCCACTGGGCCGACCGCCGTGTGCCAAATGCTCGCCGTCCGAGATGTCGAAGACGTCACAGGACTGCGGGTGGCGACCCACTCAGCCACCGCCGTGGGAGACAACAGCGCGAACTGTCGATGGTTGAGCGTCCCGGCGCCGAACGCCGTCTTCCTCAACGTCGCCGCCCCGAACGCCGGCGTCAGCATCAGCGATCTGTTTACGGCGACCATCCAGGGCATGGCCGGCTACCCGCTGCGCCAACTCGGTCCGTCGAGCTGGCAGGGCACCGGACAGGACGACGGCGTTGTCGTCGCCAAGGGCAACTACGTACTCAAGCTCACTGTCGAAGGTCCAGGGTCGCCATCGCGCCGCCAAGGAACCGCGGACGACGAACACATGGCCCAGCTCCTCATGGCGAGGCTCATTGCCCGGGTGTGAACGCCCGCGCGGTGCGGTGTCCGCAGCAGCGAGGGTTGCTCGGCGACGCCCGTACCGGCGCGCGGTGCGTCAGGGTCCGGGTGACCCGGCGGCAAGGGTCATCGCTGGACGGAGCGAGTCAGTCGGCGCGCTGACGTCTTGTCGTCGATCGGCGGCGTCGAGCGCCAACAGGCCCAGGAAGGGCCCGAGGTACACGAGTACCAACGAAGTGATGATGATGCCGGTGTCGTTGACCAACAGGCCGAGGACGCCGGCCCCGACGAGAGCGAGGGCACCGACGCGCAGGGGTGAGCCGTGCGGTAAAAGCCGCAGGAAGCGGTGATCCCGCACCAGGAGGTAGGCGAGGAAGAGCGTCACTATCAACGCCAGCCATGACCACACTGTCTCCAAGAAGACGCGCACGTCGGTGCTCGCCTTGCGGAGAATGACCGTCACCACCGAACCACCCCCGCTGCTCGCACCCGATCCCACGAGTTCGCCGAGATGGCTTCGCGTGGCGGCGGGACGGAGCAGTTCGACGGCACCTGCTATGGCAAGGACGGCGATGGTGACGCCGACGGCCACCGCGATCGTTCTCCAGCTCAAACGAACCCCAGCAAGGGCTGCCAGGGTCACGACGAAGACCGGCACCATCGTGAGGATGCTGCCGACCTTGGCACCCAGGACCGACGCCCCTGCAACAACGACGACGACCAAAAACGCGGCGCCGACCCAGCGGAGCGCATCGCGCCGGCGACGGGACCAATCCACGTAGATCGTCGTGGCCACGAGGGTGCTCGCGACGAGGACGCCCAACGCCGTACCACCGATGCCGTAGAAGCGATCGGCGGTGAGCGGCGAATAACCCAGGATGCTGTTGACCTGGAGGCGGGCGCCGGTCGCGACGTCGGCCACGAGTACGACGACGGTGAGCGCCGACAGAACGAACAGTGACGCCAAGACGTGAAAGCGGGCACGCGCCGCGGCAGCCACCAGAGCGGCGTCCAGCCCAACGAAAGCAAGCCAGCCCCATCCGTGCCAGCTCGCGGGCGGGACGATGCGCAGCAGGAAGGTGGCGACCGGGAAGGCGGCAATGGCCAGCAGGCCGTAGCGGACCACCGTGATGATTCGCCCCGCGCCCCGGCGGCGGGCGAGGACCCAGGCGGCGAGCAGGTAGACGACGCCGTGGAGCACCACGAAACCGAGGGCGATCGGGAAGTAGCTGGTAGCCCGTGCCCGCCCGTCACGGTCCAGACCAGCGAGCCGGTCCAGGGAAGGGTTGGCGGGGCGGTAGCGGAAGGGGCGGCCGATCATGGCCGCCGGAGGCGTGGCGCCGACGGACCGCACGATCTCAGGGGCGACGTCGGTGAGCGTCACCAGGCCGAGGCGCCGTGTCGACGGCGAGTCCACATAGCCGTGGGGAACCCCGGGGCCCACGACGACCACAGGCTCGAGATGCCACGCCGTCCCGGGCGGGACCACGGAGAGCACCATCAGACGGGCGGTGGGCGGAAGCTGCGCGGCGACGGCGCCGAGCACCCCGTCCGCGGCGCCGACCGCCTCCCGGCGCGGTTCCGAGGTCTGCGGCGCGTTTGGGGGTATCTGGCCGGCGTCGACGAAGACGACATCGGCGCGGCCCAGTGCGCGCTGCACCGCCAAGCCAACAGCGCCCGTGTCCGTCGAGGTCGCATCGCCCGAGCCGGCGCCCGCCGAGACCATCCAGGCGGCCCCGACGGCTCCCCGACCGTCCATGACAGCCTCCGCTTCGGGCGCAGCCGGTGGATG
>JAFAUA010000373.1 GCA_019243595.1 Acidimicrobiia bacterium | reverse complement strand
CTCGGCGGCATCGAGCATGGCGGCCAGCAGGCCACACAGCTCCTCGTGCGATGCCCCCTTGGTGCGTAGAGCGACGAGGAAGCCGGCGATCTGCGAGGGCGTAGCGTCGCCCGCCATCATCGAGCCCATGGCCGCAGCCGCCTCGGCCTGGGTCAGGGCGTGGCCCGCGATCAGCTTCTCGAGGATCTCCGCCCAGTCCATCAGTCCCACCAGAGGTCGCGGTCGAGCACGCCCTTGGCGATGAGACCGAGCTGGATCTGACTCGTGCCCTCGACGATCGTCAGCTGCTTGGCGTCGCGGTAGTAGAGCTCGAGCGGGTGGTCCTTCATGTAGCCGGCGGCGCCCAGCATCTGGAGGCACACGTTCGACGCTTTCACCGCCACCTCGGTGGCGTAGTACTTCGCCATCGAAAGGTACGGCACCCACTCCTTGGTGAAGTTGCCGTCGTCAGCGAGCGCCGCCGCTCGGTAGGTGAGCAGGCGGGCGGCCTCGATCTCGGCCGCCAGCTCGGCGATCTGCCACTGGACGCCCTGGAAGTCGGCGATGGTCTTGCCGAAGGCGGCCCGCTCCTGGACGTACTCGGTGGCGTACATGAGGGCGCCTTCGGCCAGTCCGATGCCGCGTGCCGCCACCACCGGGCGCATCGAGTTGAGCCCGAGCATGGCGAGCCGGAACCCGCCGACCTCACCGACCACCTTCGCGGCGGGCACACGCACGTCGTGCAGCAGAAGCTCGCCGGTGTCGACACCCTTCACGCCCATCTTGCGGTCGGTGTTGCCGACCTCGACTCCGTCCCAGGAACGCTCGACGATGAAACAGGTGACCGAGTCGTGGCGACGCTCGGCGGGGTCGTCGGAGGTCTTGGCGAACACGCAGTACCAGTCGGCCTGTACGACACCGCTCATCCAGCACTTGGTGCCGTTCAGCACCCAGTCGTTGCCGTCGCGCACGGCCCGCGTGCGCATACCCATGACGTCGCTGCCCGCCTGCGGCTCGGACAACCCGAAGGCCGCCCGCTGCGACCCGTCGGCGATCGGCGCCACGTACTGGCGCTTCTGCTCGTCGGAGCCGGCGATCAGGACCGGCCCCGTCGGCAGACGGGTGAGCAGCAACATGAGGGCGGCCGCGTTCGAGTACTTGGCGATCTCCTCGATGGCGATCGTCAGCCCCAGGATGCCGGCGCCCGACCCCCCGATCTCGGTGGGAATGACGAGGCCGAGCAGCCCGGCATCGCGGAACACCTCGAAGAGGTCCTGCGGGTACTCGTTCGTCTCGTCGATCTCACGCGCCCGCGGCTTGACCTTGTCCTGGGCCAATCGGCGGACTGTCTGCTGGAGCTCGACGAGCTCGTCGGAAAGGGCGAAGTCCATCGCCCCCCGACGCTACTGATTAGGCCGTCTTTCTCCGCTGGCGGATCATGCGGCGGCGTTCACGCTCGGTCGCCCCGCCCCACACACCGTCGTGCTCCCGGTTGCCGAGTGCCCACTCGAGGCACGGCTCGCGCACGGGACAGACCGCGCAGACGGCCTTGGCCTCCGCCGCGTCGTCCTCGGACACGGGATAGAAGATGGCGGGATCGAGGCCCCGGCACGCACCCTTCTGGCGCCAGGACAGGTTCATACAGGATCACTTCCTCGTCGCGGCGTTCGACTCCCCACTGGTCGGCCTCCGCCCGGGGCACCACCGCATGGGGGCTTTGGATTATGGAACCTGCGGGTTGCGAAAGTCCAGGGTTTCGTGTGTTTCTGCCCAGCACGGGCCGGGAGAAACCCCGAAACGAGTCAGGCCCCCAGGTAGGCCTCACGTATGTGGGGATCGGCGGCCATCGCCGACGCATCCCCCCCGCCGCTGATCACGCCTGCCTCGAGGACATAGGCCCGGTCGGCGACACGAAGGGCCTGGTGGGCGAGCTGCTCGACGAGGAGGATCGTGGTCCCGTCGGCGGCCAGCCCGGCGATGATGTCGAACACCTGGCTGACGAGCAGCGGCGCCAGGCCGAGTGAGGGCTCGTCGAGAAGCAGGAAGCGCGGCGACGCCATCAACCCCCGGCCGATCGCCAGCATCTGCTGCTCGCCGCCGGAGAGGTATCCGGCCGGCTGCCCCCGCCGCTCCTTGAGGACCGGGAAACGCTCGTAGACCCGCTCGAGATCCGCGTTCACGGCGCTGCGCAGCCGGCGCCGGCGATAGGCGCCGAGCAGCAGGTTGTCCTCGACGGTCGACCCCGCGAACACCCGCCGGCCTTCGGGAACATGCGCGATGCCCATGCGGGCGATGCGATGCGACGAGCGCTTCTCGATGCGCTCGCCGGCGAACGTGATGTGTCCGCTGACCGACTTCAACAGCTCGGGCACGCCCGAGACCGTCTTCAGCGTCGTCGACTTGCCGGCACCGTTGCTGCCGATGATCGTGACGACCTCGCCCTCGGCGACGTGGAAGGAGATCCCGTCGAGGGCACGCGCCGCGCCGTAGAACACGCGCAGGTCTTCGACCTTGAGCAGCTTCTCCTGCTTGCCGTTGGTCGACGGCCTCACGCTCATGCAGTCTCCTCGCCGAGGTAGGCGGCGACGACCCGGGCGTCGTGGCGGACCTCGGCCGGCGAACCTTCGGCGATCTTCTGGCCGTAGTCGAGCACTGACACCCGGTCGGACAATCCCATCACCAGGTCCATGTGATGCTCGATCAGCAGGACGGTGACGCCGGCATCGCGCACCTGGCGGATGAGATCGGCGAGGTCGTGGATCTCCGACACCTGCATCCCCGCCGCCGGCTCGTCGAGCAGGAGGATCTCGGGATCCGACGCCAAGGCGCGGGCGATCTCCAGACGCCGCATGTCGGCGAAGGCGAGGGTGCCGGCCAGATCACGCCCCCGACCGGCCAGGCCGACGAAGTGCAGCAGGCCCCACGCTCGCTCGCTCAGGTGGCGCTCGGCTCGCCGCGCCTTGGGCGTGCGCAGCAACGACTGGACGAGCCCGACGCGCTCGCGTGCGTGGGCGCCGACCATGACGTTCTCGAGCACGGTCATCCGACGCCACAGCTGCAGGTTCTGGAAGGTGCGGGCGACGCCGCGCCGGCTGCGGACCGCGGGTGAGAGACCTTCGAGCGACTCGCCGTCGAGGTCGATGCGCCCGGCGGTCGGCTTGTACAGGCCGGTGACGACGTTGATGAACGTCGTCTTGCCCGAGCCGTTGGGTCCGATGAGGGCGTGCACCGTGCCGCGCTCGACGACGAGGTCGACCTCTGAGAGGGCGGCCACCCCGCCGAAGCGCTTGGTCAGCCCCGAGACGTGCAGGACGACTCCGTTGCCCTCGGCGTCACTGCGCTCTCGCACCGCCGGGCGTTGGAGCTCGGGCGCCACGTCGGGAATCGATGCCGTGCGCAGCGCGGCACCCCGCTTCGCCCGTCGCAGCTGGTAGGCCCGCGCCAACCGGCGCAGGTTCCCGACGGTGCCCTCTGGCGCGGTGGCGACGGCGAGGAGGCCGAGCGTGCCGTACAGCAGACCCTGGTAGTCGCGGAACGTGTTCTGCACCCACGTGATGGCGAAGCCGAAACTGAAAGCGAAGGCGCCGATCACCGGTCCGGCGAGCGTGCCCATCCCGCCGACGGCGACCATGATCACGTACCGGAACGACTGGTCGGGCGTGGCCACCTGGGAGCTGACGAGTACGAAGCGCTGGGCGCCGAGCCAGCCGGCGACGCCGACGATGCCCGCCGACAGGGCGAAGGCCGAGACCTTGTAGCCGTAGGCGTTCACGCCGCTCACGCGCGCCGCCACCTCGGACTCCCGAATGGCCATGTAGGCGCGGCCCCACCGGCTGC
>JAFAUA010000339.1 GCA_019243595.1 Acidimicrobiia bacterium | reverse complement strand
TTGGTGATCTCGATGGCTGTCGGGAGCAACGAGTCTGCGTTGAGCGAATCGAGGCGGGGCGGGAAGATCGGCAACGTCGGCAGGGCGAGGACCTGCACCCGCTCGAACAGTGCGGCCAGCGACTGGCGCCACGCATCGAGCCCGCGCCGAGCGTCGTCGGCGCCGGGCCGGAAGGCGTCGGCGAGGCCGACCGTCTGGGCGATGTCCTCGCCGACGGCGTCGGGATGCTCCTCGACCAGGCCGTGGTCGGTCTTCCAGATCTCGTCGAAGTAGATGGGCGCGAACGCCTGCTCGCCGTACGCGACCACGTCCCACTCCAGCTCGACGATGTCGAACTCGGCCGCCTTCAGGGCGGCGTCGATGGCGGCCTCGATATCGGGATGGCCGGCCGTCCGGATGCGACCGACGACCGTGGCCCCGCCGGAAGCGGGCTGGAAGCCGGGCTCGAGGAGCTGCATCCCGAGCGTGACGCCGGCGACGGTGGTCGCCATCGGCCCGATGGTGTCGAGGCTGGGCGCCAGCGGCCACACGCCCTCGAGCGAGACCCGGCCGTAGGTCGTCTTCAGCCCGACCGTGCCGCAGCACGCCGACGGGACGCGGACTGAGCCGCCCGTGTCGGAGCCGATGGCGACGTCGGCCTCGTCGTTGGCGACGGCGACCGCCGATCCGCTGGACGACCCGCCCGGGACCAGTGCCGGGTCGAGCGGGTTCGCCGGCGAGCCGAACCACGGGTTGGTCCCGATCGGCAGCATGGCGAGCTCATGGAGGTTGGCCTTGCCGACGAGTCGGGCGCCTGCCGCTCGGGAACCTGCGAGGCATGGGGCGTCCTTCTCCGCCGGGCGCGCTTGGGCGGCGACGGCCTTGCAACCGGCGGTCGTCGGCACGCCCTCGACGTCGACGATGTCCTTGACGGCGACCCGCGGCCCGTCGCCGGCGCTGTCGAGCTTCGTGATGTAGGTGCTCATAGCCGCAACAATGGCCGACCGAAGCCATGCCTGCCATGTCGCCGTGCTGCGGCCTGGGGGTCAACTCGTCGCCTACGACCTGTTGATGAGCGGGCACCACCGCGCGATGAAGCTCGACGAGTTGCAGCGTGCGCTCCGCGAGCTGCCGCTGAACGACATCACCGTGCGCCGGGGGAGAGGTGGGATCGTCGTGCGCTTCAACGCGCGAGTCGCCGGCGGCCGAGGAGGAAGCCTCCCGCCGCCGCCACGCTGATGAGGAGGACGACCGCCGCGAGCTTGGCGGCCGTCTCGAGGCCACTGTCTCCTCCGCCCTGGCCGTGCGGCGTCCCCGGCGCCAGGGTGACGGCATTGCTCGGGGACGGCCGGCGGGCTTGTGTGGGCGTCCACACCGAGAGCTCGGTCAGCGCCGCCAGGTCGGGAACCCGGCCGGACACGCGCACGTATCGAGCAGGCGCGTTGCCGGTGGCCGCAAGGAGCGCGTCGGGCCGGGTGGCCGTGCCGGCGGGTGCGAACGTTGTTCCGTCGCTCGAGGCGTCGACGGCACACGTCGTCGGACAACCGCGGACGACGATCAAGGTTGGCGAGAGCGCTTCGCCGAGATCGACGGTGGCGGCCGCCGCAGTCCCGGCAGCGTTTGGACCACCCAGCGCCGGGCCGAGGATGTTGGCGAGCGCGAAGCGGTCGAATGCACCGTCGGTCAGGCCGCACGGTGATGCTGCAGTCGGTGCGGCGCCAGCCAGAGCAACCGAACAGGGCTTTCCACGAGAGGCCGGAACTCCGGCTGCGCTGCGAACGTGTCGCCGACTGGTACGGAACGCCAGCCGGTCGGCACTCTTGGTCACCTGGGTTTCGGCTGTAGCGACGACGCTGACGGCACCGTCGGCGTCCTCGAGCACTCGCCCGTCGACGTCGTAGGACGTTCGCCCCTGGAGCGGACCGCTGTCCCAGACGAGACCGCCACCGCCGTCGTCGAACAGCACCCGGTAGAGGGGACTGGCTCCGGCATCGGCGGGTAGCGGCGACCAGCCGACATGGGCACCGGGTGAGGTCGGGTCGACGCTCGGCAGCGCGGACCACAGTCGAAGCGGTGGGAGGGGAAGGTCGGTGACCTGCACGTCGACGGCCTGACTGGTGGACGGGCCGCTCAGCGTTCCCGCCGGTGCGTCGCCGTTCACGGCGATCTCGATCGTGCTCGCCGAGAGGCCGAGCGCTGTCTGCGTGTCCTGGCCTTTGAGCACCACGCGGAAGCTGCCGTCGTTGCCGCTCTTGGCGACGTGGAGATAGTGCGCCCGGTGGCATCGGGACGGCGGCCGGCTGTCGACGCACGCCAGCTCGACCGACGAGAGCACGCGCTGCATCCGACCCCTGAGCTCGTCGGTCGACAGCGACTTGCGCACGAGGACGGAGCGCCCGGCGACGCCGCGGCCACTGCCGTCCTGGACAGTCCCATGGATGGTGACGACGTCGGTGCTGCGGATGGAGCTCGTCGAGCAGGCCGCGGCCACGACGGCCAACGCCGTCCCCAGCGCGGCCAGGGCAACGGAGTGCCGGGCCACGAACGCATTGTGGCGCATCGAACCACCGGGTGGCGTTGGGGCTCGATGGGTAGGAACCAGATAGAGCTGCTAGTCGAGGAGGACTTCGCATGGCGAACGAACTGAACGGCAAGAAGATCGCGTTCCTGGTCGCGAACGAGGGCATCGAGCAAGTGGAGTTGACGCGCCCATGGGAAGCGGTCAAGAGCGCCGGAGGTCAGCCCGAGCTGATCGCACCCAAGGACGGAAAGGCGCAGGCGTTCAACCACCTCGACAAGGCCGACCAGTTTCCGGTCGACCGCACGACGTCGAAGGTCAAGGCCGATGACTACGACGGAGTGGTGATGCCGGGCGGCGTCGCCAACCCGGACCAGCTGCGCATGGACGAGCCTGCAGTGGAATTCGTGCGCGCCATGTTCAAGGCCGGCAAGCCGGCGGCGGTGATCTGCCACGGTCCCTGGACGATCGTCGAGGCCGGGCTGGTGAAGGGTCGCACGCTGACGTCGTGGCCGAGCGTGAAGACCGACATCCACAACGCCGGTGGCAGCTGGGTAGACGAGGAGGTCGTCGTCTGCGAGGACGGTCCGAACGCTCTTGTGACGTCCCGCAAGCCCGACGACCTCGACGCCTTTTGCAACACGCTCGTGCGCGTATTCGCCGAGGGCGGGAAGAAGGCGTCGGCCGCCTGATCCCGGCCTCTCTCCTCGGCGGGTGGATGTGACGCACGCGTCATATTGTGACCAGCCGAGGAGGGGCCATGGGATGGGATTTCGAGACCGAGCCCGAGTTCCAGGAGAAGCTGGACTGGGCTGATCAATTCGTCCGCGACGAAGTCGAGCCGCTCGACTTCGCCTTTCCGCACCTGCAGTTCACGCCGCTCAACGACGCGCGGCGCAAGGTTGTCGACCCGCTGAAGGACGAGGTGCGGCACCACGACCTGTGGGCGACACACCTGGGACCCGAGCTCGGCGGTCAGGGGTACGGCCAGCTGAAGCTGGCGCTGTTGAACGAGATCCTGGGTCGATCGTCATGGGCGCCGATCGTGTTCGGGTGCCAGGCGCCCGACACCGGCAACGCCGAGATCATCGCCCACTACGGCACGCCCGAGCAGAAGGAGCGCTACCTGCAGCCGCTGCTGAGCGGCGAGGTGTTCTCCTCGTACTCGATGACCGAGCCGCACGCCGGCGCCGACCCCACGCTGTTCAAGACGCGCGCCGTCCAGGACGGCGACGAGTGGGTGATCAACGGCTGGAAGTTCTTCTCCTCGAACGCCAAGACGGCGTCCTTCCTCATCGTCATGGCCGTGACCAATCCCGACGTCACGCCCTACAAGGGGATGTCGATGTTCCTGGTGCCGACCGACACGCCGGGCATCAACATCGTGCGCAACATCGGTATTGGCAGCGAACGGATGAATGAGGGGTCCCACGCCCTCATTCATTACGAGGACGTGCGCGTCCCCGCGGACGCTTTACTTGGTGGCGAGGGTCAGGCGTTCGTCATCGCCCAGACCCGCCTGGGCGGCG
>JAFAUA010000284.1 GCA_019243595.1 Acidimicrobiia bacterium | reverse complement strand
ACGACACGGGCTCTTCGAACCACGTGACGCCGAGCTCCTCGAACTGCGCGGCGAGCCGCACTGCCTGCTTCGCCGTGTAGGCGCCGTTGGCGTCGACGTAGAGCTCGGCGTCGTCGCCGATCGTTCGTCGGACCACCGCCACGCGGTCCAGGTCGCGGTCGGCGCGGCTGCCCCATGCGGTGCCGATCTTCATCTTCACGCGCGGGATCGCGTCCCTGTACACCCAGGAGTCGAGCTGGCCAACGAGCTCGTCGTCTGTCAGTGACGTAAAGCCTCCGCTCCCGTACACAGCGACGCCGTCGTGCACCTGTCCGAACAGGGCGGCGAGGGGTACGTCAAGAAGCCGCGCCTTCAAATCCCAAAGAGCCGTGTCCACGGCCGAGATCGCCATTGCCGTCGGTCCACCCCGGCCGACGTTGCGCACGGCGATCGCCATGTCGCGCGCCAGCCGGGGGACATCGAGCGGGCTCTCTCCCGCGACAACCGGTGCCAGCTCTTGGCGAACGAGGTCGGCGCACGCCGCGCTGCCGTAGGTGTAGCCGAGCCCGGTCTGGCCCGCGGCGGAGACCTCCACCACGACCGCGGTGGTCGCCGTCCACGTCAGCGTTCCGTCGGACTCCGGTTCGGCCGTCGGAATCCGGTACGCGGTGGCCCTGATCTCGTCGATCTTCATCAGTTGCCTACCCGCGAGATTGCCCGGTTAAGGATCCGTCAAACCGATCAGCGCCCAGTTACTTCACGCCCGTGGCCGGGTAGTCGCCATGGGAGAAGCGCACGTCGTACGAAAGGGCGCCGCTATGGCCATGACCGTTGCCGATCAGCTCCTCGAGCGTCTCCGCGAGTGGGGCGTCCACCGCATGTACGGCTACCCGGGTGACGGCATCAACGCCATCCTCGGGGCCCTGGACTCCGCGGGCAACGACCCCGAGCTCATCCAGGTGCGCCACGAGGAGATGGCGGCGTTCATGGCGTGTGCGCACGCCAAGTTCACCGGAGAGCTCGGCGTTTGTCTGGCGACGTCGGGCCCCGGTGCCATTCACCTCCTCAACGGCTTGTACGACGCCAAGCTTGACCACCAGCCCGTCCTAGCCATCGTCGGTCAGCAGGCGGCGACGGCGCTCGGCGGCCACTACCAGCAGGAGGTCGACCTCGTCTCGCTCTTCAAAGACGTTGCGAGCGAGTACGTCACGATGATCACCCACCCCGAGCAACTGCCGATGACGGTCGACCGGGCGGTGCGCATCGCGTCGGCAGAGCGCTGCGTCACCTGCCTGATCCTCCCGAACGACGTGCAGGAGGAGGAGGCGCAGCCCCGGCCGCCGCACGCTTTCAAAATGGTGCCGGGCAGCGTCGGCTTCGTATGGCCCCGCGTCCTGCCGCCCGACGCCGAGCTGCAGCGGGCGGCCGCGATCCTCAACGAGGGCGAGCGGGTGGCGATCCTGGTCGGCCAGGGTGCGCGCGTCGCGGCCGATGAGGTGATCGAGGTCGCCGACCTTCTCGGCGCCGGCGTGGCCAAGGCCCTGCTCGGCAAAGACGTCCTGCCCGACGACCTGCCGTTCGTCACCGGGTCGATCGGTCTGCTCGGCACCAAGCCCAGCTACGACATGATGATGGACTGCGACACGCTGCTGATGATCGGGTCGAGCCTCCCGTACTCACAGTTCCTGCCGGCGTACGGGCAGGCCAAGGCCGTGCAGATCGACATCGACGCGCGGATGATCGGCATCCGCTATCCGATGGACGTGAATCTCGTCGGTGACTCCCGAGAGACGCTGCGTGGCCTGCTGCCGCTCCTCCAGCGCAAGACCAATCGCGAGTGGCGGGAGACGATCGAGTCGAACATCACAGACTGGTGGAAGCTGATGGAAGCGCGGGCGATGGCCGACGCCAAGCCCGTGAATCCGCAGCGCATGTTCTGGGAGCTCTCGCCTCGCCTGCCAGACAACGCCATCCTCACATCTGACTCGGGATCGGCCGCCAACTGGTACGCGCGCGACATCAAGATGCGCAAGGGCATGCGCGGCTCGTTGTCGGGCACCCTTGCCACCATGGGCGCCGGCGTTCCCTACGCCATCGGCGCCAAGTTCGCCCATCCCGACCGCGTGGTCGTCGGGCTCGTGGGCGATGGGGCGATGCAGATGAACGGTATGGCCGAGCTCCTCACCATCGGGAAGTACTGGCGACGTTGGAGCGATCCGCGCCTCGTGATCCTTGTGCTGCACAACAACGACCTCAACCAGGTCACGTGGGAGATGCGGGCCATGGAAGGGAATCCGAAGTTCGAGGCGTCCCAGGAGATCCCCGACTTCAACTACGCCCGTTTCGCCGAATCCGCGGGGCTGGTCGGCATCCGGGTCGAGAAGCCCGACGAGGTCGCCGGCGCCTGGGAACGCGCTTTTGCTGCCGACCGACCCGTCGTCATCGACGCGCTCGTCGACCCCGACGTGCCGCCGCTGCCACCGCACATCGAGTTCAAGCAGGCCAAAGCCATGGTGATGGCGGTCATGCACAACGACCCCGACGGCAAGGACATCGTGCGTCAGGCCGGCAAGCAGGAGCTGCTCGGCTGGCTCCCGGGCCGAGGCTGACCCCGTGCTCGAGGGCGAGGTCCTGACGTCGGACGCGTCGGCGAACGTCGATCGCCCCGCGCTCGAGGCGGCTCTCCGCAAGGCGGTCGGCGGCGAGGTGCGCTTCGACGCCGGCAGTCGTTCGGTGTACGCCGTGGCCGGGAGCAATTACCGCCAGGTCCCGATCGGGCTCGTCATCCCGAAGTCGATCGATGACGTCGTCGCCGCCGTTGCCGTGAGCCGAGAGCACGGCGCCCCGGTGCTCCCCGTCGGAGGGATGACCAGCCTGGCGGGCCAGAACGTCAACGTCGCCGTCACCATCGACTTCTCGAAGTACCTCGGCAACATCGATGACCTCGACCCCGAGAAGCGAGTGGCGCGCGTGCAGCCGGGGCTGGTGCTCGACGTGCTGCGGGACCGGGCCGAGGAACACCACCTCACGTTCGGCCCCGACCCGTCGACGCACACGCACTGCACCTTCGACGGGATGATCGGCAACAACTCGTGTGGCGTGCACTCGGTGATG
>JAFAUA010000226.1 GCA_019243595.1 Acidimicrobiia bacterium | reverse complement strand
GCGGCCGCCGGAGTTCGCCCGGATCTCCTGGGAGGAGGCGGCCGAGCGATACGGCAGCGACAAACCCGACGTTCGCTTCGGCATGGAGCTAGTCGAGCTCACCGAGGTCTTCGCGGGCACCGAGGCGAACGCGTTCAAGGCGTCGTGCATCAAAGGCATCCTCGCCAAAGGGGAGGGCGACATCAGTCGCAATCGGGTCGACGCCCTCACCGACATGTGCAAGCAGTGGGGAGCCAAGGGCCTGGCCTGGTTCCGCGTTCGCGAGGACGCGCTGGAAGGCCAGCTCACCAAGTTCCTCAGCGAACAGGAGCAGGACGCGCTCCGCCTTGCGATGAACGCCGAGCCGGGCGACCTCATTCTTGTGATCGCCGACGAGCGGCCGCTGGTGCGCACGATCCTCGGACGTCTGCGCCTCGAGCTCGGACGCCCGCCCGTGTACGAGGGTGGACTCCACTACCTCTGGGTCACAGACTTCCCGTTGTTCGAGGGCCTCGACGACGCCGGCCGGCCGATGCCGGCCCACCACCCGTTCACCATGCCCCACCCCGACGACATCGAGAAGATGGAGTCGGAGCCGCTCAGCGTGCGCTCCCAGGCCTACGACCTCGTGCTGAACGGGTGGGAGCTCGGGTCGGGCAGCGTCCGAATCCACCGGGCCGACATCCAGCAGAAGATCTTCAGCCTGCTCGGCATCGACCCCGAGCGCGCCCAGGAGCGGTTCGGCTTCCTGCTCGACGCCTTCCGATACGGGGCGCCGCCGCACGCCGGCTTCGCCTTCGGCATCGACCGCCTGGCCGCCATCCTCGCCGGCGAGGACAACATCCGGGAGGTCATCGCTTTCCCGAAGACCCAGTCGGGCGCCGACCCTCTCACCGGCGCGCCCGCCCCCCTCGACCAGAAGCAGCTCGACGAGCTCGGCCTCCGGGTCCTCCCGCCGAAGTCCTGATGGCCGAGGACCTGTTCGGCTCGGCGCTGCAGGACAGGCTGAGGAAGCAGGCGCCGCTGGCGGCGCGCATGCGACCGCAGACGCTCGACGACGTCGTCGGCCAGGAGAAGCTGCTGGCGCCGGGCAAACCGCTCCGGAGCCTGATCGTGGCCGACCGCCTCTCGTCGGTGATCCTGTGGGGGCCGCCGGGCACCGGCAAGACCACCTTGGCGATGCTGATCGCCACTGCGACGAGCAAGGAGTTCGTCACCATGTCGGCGGTCACGGCCGGCGTGAAGGACGTCCGCGAGGCGACGGCGAAGGCGCGGCAACGCCTCGCCGAGCACGGGCAGGGGACGATCCTCTTCCTCGACGAGGTCCACCGCTTCAACAAGGCCCAGCAGGACGCGCTGTTGCCGTCGGTCGAGGAGGGCCTGCTGACCCTGATCGGCGCCACGACCGAGAACCCGTACTTCGAGGTCAACGCCCCCCTGATGTCGCGGTCGACGCTGTTCCGTCTCGAGCAGCTTTCACCGGAATCGCTGCGCACGCTGCTCGACCGGGCGCTCGAGCACGAGGGCCACAGCGCCGAGGAGGACGCCCTCGTCCACCTGGCCGACAAGGCCGAGGGTGACGCCCGCACCGCCTACAACGCCCTGGAAGTGGCGATGGCCCTCGCCGACCAGCGCGGGGCCAACGAGAAGGTCACGCTCGCCGACGCCGAGGCGGCCCTCGACGCCCGGGCCCTGCGCTACGAGCGCGACGAGCACTACGACATCATCTCGGCGTTCATCAAGAGCATGCGCGGGTCCGACCCCGACGCCGCCCTCTACTGGCTGGCCCGCATGCTCGAAGCCGGCGAGGACGCGCGCTACATCGCCCGCCGCATGGTCGTGCTCGCCAGCGAGGACGTGGGGATGGCCGACCCCATGGGGTTGGTCGTCGCCGACGCCGCCGCCCGCGCCGTCGAGTTCGTCGGCCTCCCCGAGGCCCAGCTGAACCTGGCCCACGCCGTCGTGTACCTGGCCACGGCCCCCAAGTCGAACCGGGCCTACCTGGCGCTGCGCCGGGCCCAGCAGGACGTGAAGGATCGCCCCGCCGGTCAGGTCCCCCAGCACCTCCGGGACGCCTCCTACTACGCGGCCCGAAAGATCGGTCACGGCGAGGGGTACGAGTATCCTCACGACGACCCACGCGGCTGGGTGCCGCAGACCTACCGGCCCCCCGAGGTGGAGGGTCGCACGTACTACGAGCCCTCCGAGCACGGCGCCGAGCGGGAGGTCGCCGAACGCATGAGACAGCACGAGGACGACGGAGATACATCGTGAGCGCACGTGACTGGGTCGCGGTCGTCATCGCCCTCGTGGTCGCTGTGGCGACCGGTGCGTTGCTGGTCGCCCTCGGCGCGCTCATGCGCACGCTGACGTCCCTGCAACTCACGATCGACGACCTCCGCAAGGAGACGCTGCCGCTCGTCACCGACGTCCAGGGCACCGTGCGCCAGGCCAACGCCGATCTGCAGCGGGTCGACGGGCTGCTGGAGCGGGCCGAGTCGATCTCGGGCACCGTCGACTCCGCCTCCCGCCTCGCCTATCTGGCGTTCTCCAATCCCGTCGTCAAGGCCCTTGCCTTCGGCGCCGGCACCTCGAGGGCGCTGAAGCGTTTCCGCGCCAAGGACGAGGTGTAGCCAGCCATGTTCAAGCGCCTGTTCTGGCTGTGCGTGGGCATCGGGCTCGGCGCCGGCATGGCCTACTGGCTGCAGAAGTTCGTGCGCCAGACCGCCGAGCGGTACTCGCCCGAGCGGGTGTCGAACGAGCTCGTGGACGGCGCCCGCAAGTTCGGCACCGACCTGCGCAAGGCCCTCGACGAGGGCCGCGAGGCCATGCGCAAGCGGGAGGCCGAGCTGCGCGCCGAGCTGGAGCTTCGCCAAGCCCGCTAGTACAAAACCCGCCGCCATAGGCTGGGTTTTCCTTCATGACCGCCGACGAGCTCCGACGACTTTTCATCGACTTCTTCGCCGAGCGCGGCCACACCGTGGTTCCGTCGTCGGGGTTGATCCCGCACCACCCGTTGGCGCCGCTGTTCACCAACGCGGGTATGAACCAGTTCCTGCCCTACCTGCTGGGCGAGGAGACGCCTCCCTACGTCCGCGCCACGTCGGTGCAGAAGTGCGTGCGGGTGCGGGGGAAGCACGACGACATCGACCTCATCGGGCGCACCACCCGGCACCTCTCGTTCTTCGAGATGCTCGGGCAGTGGAGCTTCGGCGACTACTTCAAGGAAGGCGCCATCAAGTTCGCCTGGGAGCTGGTCACCGAGAAGCTGAAGCTCGACGGCGACCGGGTCTGGGTCACGGTCTTCGAGACCGACGACGAGGCCGCCGCCATCTGGGAGAACGAGATCGGAGTCCCGCCCGAGCGCATCCAGCGCATGGGTTCCGACAACTTCTGGGAGATGGGCGACACCGGCCCGTGTGGCCCGTGCTCTGAGCTCTACTACGACCGCGGCCCCGAGTACGGCGACGATGGCGGTCCCGCCCACGGTGGCGAAGAGCGCTACGTCGAGTTCTGGAACCTGGTGTTCATGCAGTACGACCGGGCGGCCGACGGCACGCTGACCGAGCTGCCGAAGAAGAACATCGACACCGGTCTTGGGCTCGAGCGCATGCTCTCGGTGATCAACGACGTCGACTCCGTCTTCGACACCGATGTACTGCGCAACATCGTGTCTGCCGCCGAGCGTGTCACCGGCCGTCGCTACGGCGACGACGAGGAGACCGACGTCAAGCTCCGCGTCGTCGCCGACCACGCCCGCACCGTGACCTTCCTCGTCAACGACGGCGTGTTCCCTTCCAACGAGGACCGTGGCTACGTCCTGCGCCGCATCCTGCGCCGGGCCGTCCTGCGCGCCTTCCAGCTCGGAGTCGACCGGCCGGTGCTCCCGCCGCTGGTCGAGTCGGTCGTCGACCTCATGGAGGGGGCGTACCCCGACCTGACCAAGAACAAGGACTTCGTGGTCGGGGTCGTCGCCCGTGAGGAGGAGAAGTTCCGCCAGACGCTGCGCTCGGGCATGGCGATCCTGGAGGAGGAGCTGAGCAAGATCACCAGCGAGGATCCGCTGCTCCACGGCGACATCGCCTTCCGGCTGCACGACACCTATGGCTTCCCCCTCGAGCTCACCAAGGAGATCGCGGCCGATCGGGGGATCCAAGTCGACGTCGAGGGCTTCGAGATCGCCATGGCCGACCAGCGGTCGCGGGCCCGCAGCGCGCGCGCCGGCACCGAGACCGACGGCGAAGCCACCGAGGCCTACCGCGAGCTCCTCGAGCAGTTCGGGCCCACCGAGTTCGTGGGCTACACCGACTACGAGGCCAAGGGCCGGATCCTGGCTGCCACTGCCGACGAGGTCATCCTCGACCGCACGCCGTTCTACGCCGAGTCCGGTGGCCAGGTCGGCGACACCGGCGAGATCAGCACGGACACGGGCGTCTTCCAGGTCACCGACACGACGTACGCCGTTCCCGGCCAGCTCACTCGCCACACGGGCCGCGTCACCGAAGGCGAGGTGACCCCGGGCCAAGAGGGATTGGCGCGCATCGACGCCCACCGGCGGGAGGCCATCCGTCGCAACCACACGGGCACCCACCTCCTGCACTGGGCACTGCGCGAGGTCCTCGGGCCTCACGTCAAGCAGCAGGGTTCGTTGGTGGCGCCCGACCGTCTGCGCTTCGACTTCAGCCACTACCAGCCGCTCACCCACGAGGAGATCGCGCAGGTCGAGGCCCTGGCCAACGCCCGCGTCCTCGCCAACGAGCCGGTGCGCGCCTATGAGACGTCGAAGGACGAGGCCGAGAAGATTGGCGCCATCGCCTTCTTCGGCGACAAGTACGGCGACGTCGTGCGGGTGATCGAGGCCGGCACCCGTTCCACCGAGCTCTGCGGCGGGACTCACGTCGGTGCCCTCGGCATGATCGGCCCCGTCAAAGTCGTCTCCGAGGGTTCGATCGCCGCCAACATGCGCCGCATCGAAGCCACCACTGGAGAGGCGACACTCGAGCGCCTGAAGGACGACGAGGAGCTCATCGAGCGCACGGCGGCGATCCTGCGGGTGCGCCCCGACGAGCTGCCCGAACGCATCGAGCGACTGCTGGAGGAGCGCCGCCTGCTCGACGACGAGCTCAAGGCGCTGCGGCGGGCGGCGGCCGGCGACGAGGCCCAGGACCTGGCGGGAGACGCGCTCGACGGCATCGTCGTCGCCCGCCGAGACGGCACCGCGCGTGACGAGCTTCGGGACCTGGCGGTGGCGCTGCGCGACCGTCCCGAGATCCGAGGCGTAGTCCTCGGGGGCGTCCCCGAAGGCGGCGGCGTCGCGCTGGTGGCGGCCGTCACCAAGGACAGCGGCCTCGACGCCCCGACGCTGATCGCGGAGGCGGCGCGGACCGTCGGCGGTGGCGGCGGCGGGAAGAACCCCGAGATGGCGATGGCGGGCGGGCGCGACGCCAGCAAGCTCGACGAGGCCCTGGATCAGGCGCGGAGGGCCGCCGGCATCTAGTGCCTTCCGGGAGGGTCCTCGGCCTCGACCTCGGTACCCGCCGCATCGGCGTGGCCGTCAGCGCCGGCACCATCGCCACACCCCACTCCGTCCTCGAGAGGAGCCGCGACCGCGCCACGGACCACGCGGCGATCGCAGCTCTCGTTGACGAGGTGGGGGCAGAGCGGGTGGTCGTCGGGCTGCCGCTTTCCCTCGACGGGAAGATGGGTCCGGCGGCGACGGCGGCGGCCGAGGAAGCAGCCGCGCTCGGCGATGTGCTCGCCGTTCCCGTCGAGACCTACGATGAACGTCTCACGACGGTGACCGCCGACCGGTCCCTCTCGTCGCTCGGCCTGAAGGGCCAAGCCCGCCGACGTGTCGTCGACAAGGTGGCCGCCGCCGTGATCCTCCAGGCCTGGCTCGACCGAACCTCCTCGTGACCCAACCCTCTCGCCCCCTTCGTCCCCCCGGCGACGACGTGTATGTCCGGGACGCCTATCACTACGAGGAGCTGCCCAAGCCGCTCCCCAAGCCTCGGCGCGGGCCGCGCGCCGGGCGAATCTTGCTCATCGTTGTTGGCGTGATCGTGCTGCTGCTCGCTCTCGCCGGTTTCTGGGTGCAGCGCCAGATCAGCGGCCATCCCCACGGCGGGCCGGTCGCCGTGAGCATTCCCAAGGGTTCGTCGACGTCGGCGATCGGGAGCCTGCTCCACCGCCACGGCGTCATCGGCAACACCACCGTGTGGCGCCTGTACACGACGGTCAAGCGGCCCGGGCCCCTGCAGTCCGGCGACTACCAGTTCCGCCACGACGAGAACATGGGTCACGTGCTCGACGTGCTGCACGGCGGGACCGATACCGCGGTGCACCGGGTCACGATCCCCGAGGGTCTGACCTTGCGCGAGATCGCGGCCAGGGTCGGCGCGATCCCCGGGCTGTCAGCCGATCGATTCATGGCGATCGCCCAGAGCGGCACGATTCATTCGCAGTTCCAGCCGCCGGGATCGACGAGCCTCGAGGGGCTGGTGTTCGCCGACACGTACTTCGTCCAGAAGGGCGACGACGAGACCAAGCTGCTGGCCAAGATGGTCGACAACTTCGACCGTCAGGCATCCGCCGTCGGGATGCAGGACGCGCCGGCGAAGGCCGGCGTGTCGACCTACGACGCCATCATCGTGGCGTCCCTCGTCGAGAGGGAGGCCAAGGTCGACGAGGACCGCGGCATGATCGCCCGCACCATCTACAACCGCCTGGGCAAGAACATGAAGCTCGGGATCGATGCCACCGTCGAATACTCGATCGGCACCCACAAGCCGACCCTGTCGAACGCCGACCTGGACACCGACTCGCCGTACAACACGCGCAAGTATCCGGGGCTGCCGCCGACGCCGATTGCGGCCGTCGGGCAGAAGTCGCTGATGGCCGCGCTCAACCCCACGCCCGGCCCGTGGCTGTATTACGTGCTGGCCGACCCGAGCGGCAAGCACGCCTTCGCAACGACCGACGCCGAGTTCGAACAGCTCGTGCGTCAGGCCCGCGCCAAGGGCTTGATCTGAGGCCGGCTGTGGAGTCGCCCTGGCAGGTTGCGGGGAGCACGCGGGTGGCGGCCGTCATCGGCCACCCGATTCACCATTCGATCTCGCCCGTGATCCACAACGCCGCCTTTCGGTCGCTCGATCTCGACTGGGTCTTCGCCGCGTTCGAGGTGGCGCCCGGGAGGGGAGCGGCGGCTGTCGAGGGCGCCCGCGACCTGGGTCTGGCCGGGCTCTCGGTGACGATGCCGCACAAGGCCGACGTCGTCCGGGCGCTCGACCGCTTGAGCCCGACCGCGGAGACGCTCGGCGCCGTGAACACGATCGTCCGCAACGGGACCCATGAGCTGGTCGGGGACAACACCGACGGCGCCGGCTTCCTCGACGCCCTCCGCGAGGACGAGGGGTTCGACCCCGACAGGCGCAGCTGCTTGGTCGTCGGCGCCGGCGGGGCGGCGCGTGCAGTGGTCGTCGCCCTGGCCGGGGCGGGCGCGGCCGAGGTCATCGTCGTCAACCGCACGGCTGAGCGGGCGGAGGAGGCGGTGGCCCTGGCGCTGAGCGTCGCCCGCACGGGCTCCATTGAGGAGGCCGACGGCGTCGACCTCATCGTCAACGCCACACCCCAAGGAATGGCGGGGGACCGCACTCTGCCGGTCCCGGCGGCCGCCCTCAGCGCCGGACAACTGGTCGTCGACCTCGTCTACCACCCGGCGCACACACCTCTGGTGGAGGCAGCGCGGGAACGGGGAGCGGCCGCCGCCAACGGTCTGGGGATGCTGATCCACCAGGCGGCCCACGCCTTCCGGCTCTGGACGGGCGAGGACCCACCGCTCGAGGTGATGTCGGCCGCCGCCCTGGCGGACCTGGCCCTTCGGGACTAGGCGGGTCAGCCCGTCGGGCTAGTAGCAACTGGGGGTTGCGGCTCAGTTTCGGGCCCCCACCTGCCGATGTTCGGAGAAATGGCACATCGGAGGTAAGGAGAACCGTGTCGCTCCAAGGCTCGCTCGACGGGTTTCCACTTCCCGACGTGCTCGCACTGCTCGCGTCGACCAAGAAGCGCGGCGAGCTGCGGGTCGCAGGCCAGCACGGCGCGGGCCGCGTGTGGATGGCCGACGGCGCCGTTGTCGGAGCGGAGAGCGGGTCGGCGCACGGGCCGGTGGACGTTCTCTTCGAGCTCCTGCGCGTCGACACGGGAAGCTTCACCTTCGATCCCAAGGCCAAGGTGCCCGCAGGCAAGCCCCACGATCTGGAGCCGCTCCTGGCCGAGGCCCAGGCCCGACTCTCGGAGTGGGCGCTGATCGAGGCGGTGGTGCCGTCGCTCGCCACCGCGGTCGACCTGGCCGACCAGCTGCCGGCGAGCAAGGTCACGGTGACGGCGTCGCAGTGGCGGGTCCTGCGAGCGGTCGCCGGAGGGGCGACGGTCGCCGATGTCGCCCGCCTGCTCGAGGCCGACGAGTTTCACGCCTGCCAAGCGGTGAAACGCCTGGTCGACGCCGGGCTGGTTTCCGTCGGCGAGGGAATGGGGACGGTCGTCGACGATGTCGATGACGTCGATGAGGACGACGTCGATATCGAGGAATCCGATGTGCACGACGAGCACGATGACGACGAAGTGCTCGAAGACGCCGAGGAGGACGAAGACGGCACGCTGGAGGATGTCGCCGACGACGATGACGGCGAGACCGAAGAGCCCGACCCCGACGAGCTCGTGAGCATTCCCGCCCATCTCCGCCGCTCGCCCCGCGAGAAGTCGCCGGAGCCGAGGAAGGAGAAGCCGACGCGTCCGTCGCCGATGTCGATCGCCGCCGCCCGGCGCCGGGCCGAGCTTGCCGCGGCACGCGGCGACGGTGACGACCTCGTGGGAGCCGCGGCCGCCGCCCTCACGCCCGATAACGCCAACGCCCTCGTGCAGGAGTTGGCGGCGCTCGGCACCGATGTGCGCGAAGCGAGCGAGGTGATCAGAGCAGCCTCGCGTGCCCCTTCACCCGCAGAACGGGCGG
This sequence comes from Acidimicrobiia bacterium, assembly GCA_019243595.1. GTDB lineage: Bacteria > Actinomycetota > Acidimicrobiia > Acidimicrobiales > AC-14 > CADDZP01. The sequence continues at coordinate 13,084 of JAFAUA010000226.1, read as the reverse complement.
CCGCTTTGGAGGGCGTCCTGGCCAACGACGAGGGTGAACCCGTTAACCGTGCGCTTCTGGTGAAATTCTTGTCGTCTGTACGGTCGTAAGGACCGGAGCCGAGGACGGCGATGTCGACGCGAAATCAGCTGGGGACGCTCCTGCTGGAGCGTGGCCTGGTCACCGAGGAGCAGCTGGAGACTGCCCTCGAGGAGCAGCGCCAGAGCCGCAAGTCGCTCGGCCGCGTCCTCATTGACGCGGGGATCGTCTCCGAGGGCGACCTGGTCTCCACCCTCGCGGCACGCATCGGCCTCGAATTCGTCGACCTGCTCGACTACTCCATCGACGCCAGCGCCGTCGCCCTCATCTCCGATTCACTGGCCCGCCGGTTTCAGGCCGTGCCGATCGGGTGGGAGGACAACCGCCTGGTCGTCGCCATGGCCGACCCGTCGAACGTCGTCGCCATCGACGACATCCGCACGATCACCGGCGCCGAGGTCAAGACGGTCGTCGCCACCCGCGGGGCGATCCTCGAGGTCGTCGAGAAGTTTCAGCGCATGGAGGGCAGCGCCGAGGACGTGTCGGCCCTCGCGGCGAGCGAGATGGAGGCCGACGACGACCTCTCCCGCGTCAAGGAGGTCACCGAGGATGCCCCGATCGTCAAGCTGGTCAACCTTCTGATCAGCCAGGCGGTGTCCGACCGGGCGTCCGACATCCACATCGAACCGACCGAGACCGATGTGCGGGTCCGGTACCGCATCGACGGCGTGCTCCATGAGGTGATGCGCTCGCCGAAAAACATCCAGTCGGGCCTGATCTCCCGCCTGAAGATCATGGCCGACCTCAACATCGCAGAGCGCCGCGTGCCCCAGGACGGCCGCATGTCTGGCGTGATCGGCGGCAAGGCCGTCGACCTGCGGGTCGCCACGCTGCCCACCGTGTACGGCGAGAAGGTCGTCATGCGAATCCTCGACAAGAGCACGGCGCTGCTCGACCTCAAGGACCTGGGGTTCCACGGCGATTCCCTTGTCCGCTACGAGAGCGCCTACCGCAAGCCCTACGGCACGATCCTCGTCACGGGCCCGACGGGTTCGGGCAAATCGACGACGCTGTACGCCACATTGAACGCGGTGAACGACACCGCCAAGAACATCATCACCGTTGAGGACCCCGTCGAGTACCGCCTGGCGGGCATCAACCAGGTGCAGGTGAACAACAAGGCGGGCCTCAATTTCGCCGTGGCCCTGCGCACGATCCTGCGTTCCGATCCCGACATCGTGCTGCTCGGTGAGGTCCGCGATAGGGAGACAGCGACGATCGCCATCGAAGCGGCCCTGACCGGTCACCTCGTGCTCACGACCCTGCACACGAACGACGCTGCCTCGAGCCCCACCCGACTGGTCGAGATGGGCGTCGAACCGTTCCTGGTCGGCAGCGCCCTCGACTGCATCGTCGCCCAGCGCCTCGCCCGCCGGCTGTGCCCGAAGTGCAAGGAGCCGTACGTGCCGGAGGTTGCCGAGCTCAACACCCTGGGCTGGGACTCCGACAGCGCGGACGAGCTACCCACGCTTTACCGAGCCGTAGGGTGCCCGGCGTGCGGCCGCACCGGCTTCCACGGCCGGTTTGCCATCCACGAGGTGCTCCTGGTGACCGAGGAGGTCGAGCGCCTGATCGTCGACCGGGCGCACACCGAGGACATCAAGAAGGTCGCCCTCGCACAGGGCATGAAGACCCTGCGGCAGACCGGCATGGCCCAGGTTCTGTCCGGTACCACCTCGATTGAAGAGGTCCTCCGAGTAGTCGCGTAGGTCGGGGAGAAGGTCCCATTTCAAGGGGAACTCATCGGATGCCGATACCTACTGCATGTTGAGTCCGTCGCGCCGGCTGGGCGAGTTCCTCGTCGACCGCAAGGTGCTGTCCCGGGACACCCTGGAGGACATGCTCGACCGCGAGGAGCGGGAGGGCACGCCGCTGCCCCGCCTGCTCGCCGCCGAGGGCCTCGTCGCCGAGAAGGACCTGATGGCCGCCGTCGCGCACCAGGTCGGGATGCCCTTCGTCGATCTGGAGGAGACGTCGATCGACCCCAGCGTCGACCGCCTGATCCCGGCCGAGCTGGCGCGCGCCAGCCTGGCAGTCGCCATCGAGCCGAACGGCGGCGAGCTGCTCGTGGCCATGGCGGATCCCGGCGACAGTGCATCCGTCCTCACCATCGAGGAGGCGATCGGCTGGAAGGTGCAGCCCGCCATCGCCGAACGGGAGGAGCTGCGCCGGCTTCTCGACGCCATGTACGGCAGGGCACCGGCCCCCGCCGGCGGCACCGGCCGTTCTCGCGGTGGCGGTGACGACATCGAGATCGAGTTCGCAGAGGAGCCCACGGCGGCCGCAGGCCCGGAGGTCGTCGGCCGGCTCGGCGACGAGTCGAGGGCGGGCGACCTCCACGTCAATGACCTGCTCGAGCGCGTCGTCGACCTTGGCGGCTCCGACCTGCATCTGACCTCTGGTATCCATCCGTCGGTGCGCGTCCACGGCGAGCTGAAGCCGCTGACCGAGTTCCCTCTGATGAACGGCTCGGAGATCCGGCGGATGATCTACGCCATCCTCACGCAGAAGCAGCGTGAGCGCTTCGAGTCGGAGCTCGAGCTCGACATGTCCCACGCCATTCCCGGCCTCGGCCGCTTCCGCGTCAACGTCTTTTTGCAGCGGGACTCGATGGGCTCCGTGATGCGCGTGATCCCCTTCGACCTCGTGCCCCTTGAGCAGCTCGGGCTGCCGCCCGCCGTTGCCGGCCTGGCCGCGTTGCCGCGCGGTCTCGTGCTAGTCACCGGTCCGACGGGTTCGGGCAAGTCCACGACGCTGGCGTCGCTGATCGACATCATCAACAGCGAGAAGCCGGTCCACATCATGACCGTCGAGGACCCCATCGAGTTCCTCCACAAGCACAAGCGCGCGGTCGTCAACCAGCGCGAGGTGGGGGAGGACACGAACTCTTTCGCCAATGCACTTAAGCACGTTCTGCGCCAGGACCCCGACGTCATCCTCGTGGGCGAGATGCGCGACCTCGAGACGATCTCGACGGCGCTGACCGCGGCCGAGACCGGCCACCTCGTCTTCGCCACACTGCACACCCAGGACGCACCGCAGTCGGTCGACCGCGTGATCGACGTCTTCCCCGCCCACCAGCAACAGCAGATCCGGGTGCAGCTGGCGGCGTCGCTGCAGGGGATCGTCACCCAGCAGCTGGTGCCCAAGCGCGGAGGCGGCGGTCGGGCGGTTGCCGCCGAGGTGCTCATCGCCACGCCGGCCGTGCGCAACCTCATACGGGAAGGCAAGACCCATCAGATCTACTCGGCCATGCAGGCGGGCGGCCGGTTCGGTATGCAGACCATGGACCAGGGTCTGGCGACGCTGCTCAAGAGCAACGTCATCGACCTCGGCACCGCGCTCGAGCGCTGCGCCAATGAAGAGGACCTGCGCCGCCTGAGCGGCGGTGCGGCGGCGAGCGCCTGATGGCGACGACCTACAGCTACAAGGTCCGGGACCGGCAGGGGAAGCTCCTCGAGGGATCGCTCGAGGCCGACAGCTCTCAGCTCGTCGTCACCCGCCTGCGCCAGATGGGCTACACGCCCATCGCCATCGACCAGAAGGACGATGCCGGCTTCCAGAAAGAGGTCAAGCTCCCGTTCACCGGCAAGCCCAAGCTGAAGGACATCGCCGTCTTCAGTCGGCAGTTCGCCACGATGATCAACTCCGGCCTGTCGCTGTTGCGGGCGCTGTACATCCTCGCCGACCAGACCGAGAACAAGCAGCTGGCAGGTGTCGTCGACCAAGTGCGCCAGGACGTCGAGAAGGGCGCTTCGCTGTCCCAGGCGCTGGGCCGCCACCCGAAGGTGTTCAACCGCCTCTACGTCGCCATGGTGCGCGCCGGCGAGACCGGCGGCGTTCTCGACTCCGTGCTGCTCCAGCTGGCGGCGGTCATCGAAAAGCAGGTCGAGCTGCGGCGCAAGATCAAATCGGCGATGACCTATCCCGTCGTCGTCTTCTGCGTCTGCATCCTGATCGTCGCCGCAATGCTCCTGTTCATCGTGCCGACGTTCAAGAACATCTACAGCCAGCTCGGCGGCACGCTGCCCGTCCTGACCCGGGTGCTGATCAGCATCTCGACGGCCTTCAAGAAGTTCTTTCCGATCTTCTTCGTCCTCGGCGGTCTCGGGATCTGGGGCTTCAAGCGGTGGATCGAGACCGACACAGGGCGGGCGGTCTGGGACCGGGTCAAGCTCAAGGTGCCGGTGTTCGGCAAGCTCGTCCACAAGACCGCCCTCACTCGCTTCGCGAGCACGCTCGGCGTCCTCATGCGCTCGGGCGTCCCGATCCTCGAGGCGTTGGAAATCACGTCGGACACCGTCAGCAACGACGTGCTGGCGCTGGCCGTGAAGGACGTGCAGGCCGGCGTGAAGGTCGGCGAGTCGATGGCCAAGCCTCTCGCCCAGCACGACATCTTTCCGCCGATGGTCACGCAGATGATCGCCGTCGGCGAGGAAACCGGCGCCGTCGACACCATGCTCGACAAGATCGGCGAGTTCTACAGCCAGGAAGTCGAGGCCACGGTGAACGCCCTGACGTCCCTGCTCGAACCCCTGCTGATCGTCTTCCTCGGCGCCTGCGTCGGCGGCATGGTCATCGCCCTCTACATGCCGATGTTCAACATCATCAAGCTCATCAAATAGCTCTTCGGCACTCTCACACCGCGTTCTCGGGGTGGATATCCCCGTATACGGGCGATATCCAGCGCAAGAACGGGCCTCAGCCGCCGATCTGGGACATCGAGCGCTCGGGCGGTGTGAAGTTGGGGGCGTCGATGCCGTGGCCGGCGGCCTTGGACCACACGACCCGGCGGCAGAGGGCCTCGAGGTCGGCGTCGGAGCTGCCTGCGCGCAGCAGGTCGCGGACCGACGACTCCTGGGTCGCGAACAGGCAGTTGCGAAGGGCGCCGTCGGCGGTGAGGCGGAGGCGGTTGCACGAGCCGCAGAACGCGTCGGTGACGCTGGCGATCACGCCGATCTCGCCTCTGCCGTCAGCGAAGCGATAGCGGTCGGCCGGCGCCGGGTCGTCGTCTCTCGAGCCGACTGCTTCCAGGGGGAAGACGGCGTCGATGCGCTCGACGATCTCGCGGGCGGGCACGACGTCGGGGCGCTCCCAGGCGTGGGCGGCGTCGAGGGGCATGTACTCGATGAAGCGGACCGGTCGCCCGGTCTTGCGGGCGAAGGCCGCGAAGTCGACGACCTCGTCGTCGTTGACGTCGCGCATGAGCACGACGTTGACCTTCACCGGCGCCAGGCCGGCCGCCTCCGCGGCGTCCATGCCTGCGAGCACAGCATCGAGGGCGTCGCGGCGGGTGATCGAGGCGAAGCGCTCGCGGTCGAGTGAGTCACAGCTGACGTTGACCCGTTGGAGACCGGCATCGACGAGCGCTTGCGCGAGATGGGGGAGACCCACGCCGTTCGTGGTGAGCGACAGGTCGTCGAACCCGATGGCCGCAAGCTTGGCGACCAGCACCGGAAGGTCGGCGCGGGCCAGCGGCTCGCCGCCTGTGAGCCGGACCGCGATCACGCCTAGGCCCTTGAGGACGCGCGCCACCCGCTCGATCTCCTCGAACGTGAGGATGCCCTCGCGGCGGAGCCACGTCATGTTCTCGGCCGGCATGCAGTACGAGCAGCGGAAGTTGCAGCGGTCGGTCACCGAGATGCGCAGATCGGTGTGCACGCGGCCGAACGTGTCGACCAGCGGTCCGTCGGCGGGAGCCGGCGAAGCACTCCGTTTCCGCGTCGGCATTCCGACGGAGCTGATCATTGATGCAAGCCTACGGGGATGCGAGCGGCGATCGTGGTTGCGGGTGGCGCAGCCCGGCGCCTGGGCGGCGTCGACAAGGCGCTGGTGGAGATCGGTGGGACGACGATGCTCGACCGGGTACTCGCCGCGGCCGCGCCCAACGTCGATGAGCTGGTCGTCGTGGGGCCGAAGCGGGCGACGAACCTCCCACGTGTGCGCTTCACACTGGAAGACCGCCCCGGAGGAGGCCCCGTTCCCGCGGTGGCGGCTGGACTAGGCGTTGTCCGCGAGGCCTACCTGGTCGTTGTGCTCGCCGTCGATCTACCGCTGCTCGAGACCGAGCACATCGCCACCCTTGTCGCGGGGCTCGCCAATACCGGCGCAGATGCCGTCGCCGCCGCCGACCACCGCGGGCAGCCCAACCCGCTGCTCGCCGCCTACCGCGGCGACCGTCTACGAGCGGCAGCCAGCCGGCTCGGCGCCGACACGCCGGCCGCCGGGCTCCTGCCCGCCGCCACTGTCGTCGTCGACCTGGGCGAGGCCGGAACGCTGAACGTCAACCAGCCCGAGGAGCTGGAGCGCGCCCGACGCCGGCTTCGACTTGGTCCTTGAGGCTCTCGACGGACCGGCGCAGGTTGCGGCGGACGTCGCGGGCGCCGATCTGATCGACGACCCAGCCGATGAGACCACCGGGCGCCTGGTAGGCGAGGCGCAGGGTGACCTTGGTGCGATCGGGTCCCACCTCGCGCAGCCGCCAGCGGCCGCGCTGGTCGATGCCGGTGACGCTGTTCCACGCCAGGTCGGCGGAGGGTTCGAACTCGGTGACCTCGATGAGGCTCCCGACCTGGGCCGACCCCACCTTCATCCGCATGTTGATCCGGGTCCCGCACCGCATCTCGGGGCCGTTCTGCACGTCCCATCGCGTCAGCCCGGCCATGAACATCGGATGGCGCTCGGCGTCGGCCAGGACCTCCCAGATCACATCCCGGGCCGCCCGGATCTCAACGGATTCTTCGAGGCGCACGTCGTTACCCCAACACCGGGAAGCGGCGTTCAGACGCGAGCACATCGAGCGTCGTCTGCATCGTCCCGGTGACGTAGTCGTACGCCTCGTCGAGGTCCGGGTCGTCGCCGAACTTCTCCTTGAGGTCGATCGGCGGCAGGACCTGCGTGGTCAGCTTGGCGGGGAAGGGCAGCCGGGGGATGAAGTCACCGACGGTCACGCCCCACGGGATCACCAGCGAGACCGGCAGGACCTTGAGACGGAAGCGGTGCAGCCCCAGGGCCTTCGACAACGCCTCGCCTCGGGTGAGCACGAACAGCGTCTCCTGACCGCCGATGGACACCACAGGGACGATCGGCACGCCGGTGCGGATCGCCAGCTTGAGGAATCCGGTGCGCCTCGCGAAGTCGACCCGGCCGGACTGCCACGACGGCCGGTGCACATCCCAGTCGCCACCGGGGTACACGAGAACGGCGGCCCCAGCGTTCAGCGCTGTCTCGGCGTTCTCGTGGGACGCCTCGATGGTTCCGTGCTTCTTCAGGAAGGCGCCGATGCCGGGCGACGCCATGACCAGCTTGTGGGCCAGCTGGTGGAAGCGGCGCTCGACGCCGAAGTAACTGGCGAACGCCAACGCGAACGCGAACGTGTCGGGGGCGGTGTTGCCGCCGGAGTGATTGCCGACCAGGAGCACCGGGCCCGACTCGGGGATGTTCTCGAGTCCTCGGATTTCGGCCCGGTGCCACAGCGTCGCCAGCAGCCACGCCGCAGGGAGGGTGTCCCGGATGTAGTCGGGATCGCGGTCGTCGAGCAGTTCGGGGAGGGCCTCGTCACGCGCCATTAGTCACGTAGATACCCGCTGTTCGCCGGCGTACACGTTCATCGCCGCACCCCGGAGGAATCCGACCAGCGTCATCCCCACCTCTTCCGCAAGCTGTACAGCGAGGCTTGACGGGGCCGACACGGACGCCAGAACGGGAATGCCGGCCATGAGGGCCTTCTGCGTGAGCTCGAAGCTGGCCCGGCCCGAGGCCAGGATCACGTGACCCCGTAGAGGGAGTCGACCCTCCAGCGCAGCCCAGCCGATCACCTTGTCGAAGGCGTTGTGGCGGCCCACGTCCTCCCGGAGGCACACCAGGTCGCCGTCGGCGCTGAACAGGCCCGCGGCGTGCAGGCCGCCAGTGCGGTCGAACACCCGCTGCGCCTCCCGGAGTTGGTCGGGGAGTGACGCGAGCACGGTCGGAGTGACCGCGACCGTGTCGTCGCACACGTCGAACGACGAGCGAGCACGCACCGTGTCGACGCTCGTCTTGCCGCACAACCCACAGGACGACGTCATAAGGAACGACCGCTCGCCGCCGGCGGCACGACCGGGTGCATCGGCGGAAAGGTCGGCGTTCAGGACGTTGAACTCTTGAGTCTCGTCCTCGCCCACGCAGTAGCGGAGGGTGCGGATCTGGTCGGAGCGTGTGACGACGCCCTCGGTCAGCAGGAAGCCGGCCGCCAGCTCGAAGTCGTTGCCCGGTGTCCGCATTGTCACGGCGAGCGCCGCACCGTCGATACGGATCTCGAGCGGCTCCTCGGCGACGACGTTGTCGAACCGCACCACCTGGGTGCCGTCCTCGATGTGCAGGAGCTTCCGTTTGGCGGTCACGCCGGCCACCGCGAGAACCTACCCAGCCATGGACGACTGGCTCTCTCGCTACAGCACCGCCCTCGGACTCGATCTGAGCGACGACGAGGTCGACGCCATCCTCGATCTGGCCCGGGACGTGGCCCACGGCACCGAGCGCCGGTTCGCGCCGCTGAGCGCCTACCTGGCCGGCAAGTACGTCACCGGCCGTGTCGCCGACGGGTTGACGGCGGGAGAAGCTGTGCGTGAAGCGCAGGAGGTTGTGGGCAGACTGCTGGCCCAGTGACGGACAATCCTCTCCAGCCTGTTTTCGAGCGGACCGTCGCCGAGGGTGAGTACCGCCTGCACCGAACCTGGCCCGGCCTGCTCGCCACCGGCGCCGTCGGCGGTCTGGACGTCGGGATGGGCGTATTCGGGCTGCTCCTGGTCAAGGAGTCGACGCACAACGAGATGGCGGCGGCCCTCGCCTTCGCGATCGGCTTCATCGCCATCACGCTCGCGAACAGCGAGCTGTTCACGGAGAACTTCCTCGTTCCGATCGCGACGCTCGCCGCCGGTCAGTGCTCGCTCGTCGAGCTCGTCCGGCTGTGGCTGGGCACGCTCGCCCTGAACCTCGCCGGTGGGTGGGTGCTGATGGCGTTCGTCATCGGTGGGTTCGAGAAGCTGCGACCGACCGCCGTAGAGGTCGCCACGCACTACACCCACCAGGGGATCGGCTGGAGCTCGTTCGCGACAGCAGTTCTCGGCGGGACCGTCATCACGTTGATGACGTGGATGCAGCAGTCGACCGAATCGGTCCCGGCCAAGCTGCTCGCTGCGATCTCGGCGGCGTTCCTCCTCGCCGCCGGCTCCCTGAACCACGCGATCGTGGTCTCCATCGAGATGTTCGCGGCGCTCCATGCGGGCGCCCCGTTTGGTTATCTCGACTGGCTGGGAATGCTGGGCTGGGCGTGCCTCGGGAACATGATCGGCGGCATCGGCCTGGTCACGGTGCTCCGTCTTGTTCAGGTTGGTGGGAACGTGGTGACGGAGACGGGGCAGCAGCTTGATCGGGAGAGGAAGTCGAGCCGTTCCCGCCACTGAGGACGGTCACCTCCGACGTCTCGGTTCCGATCTCAATGCCGGCGTCGTCCAGGCGCTCACGGATGCGTCGCATCATGGCGTCCTTGGCGGTACGGGCCTCGCGCACGGGCACGACGAAACGAGCGGAGAGCTCCATCCAGTTGTCGGTCGCCCGCACGAACACCCGGGGCTCGACCTCGGCGTGGGGGATCGGGTAGCGCCGCTCCATGGCGCTGATGGCGCCCTTCGCGCCCAGCGACGCCGACGCCCGCTGGGCCTCCTCCTTGATGATCTCCTCGGCTTCGTGCCAGTCGCTGCGGTAGGCGATCGGCAACGTCAGCTCTTCCCAGATGAAGTCGAAGATCGCACTGAAGTTGTAGACGGGCCCGGTGAACGTCGCCTTGTTCGACACGGCGACGATGCGGCCCGTGTGCTGACGCCCCTTGACCCAGCTGTTCTCGTCTTCGGCCGAACCGATCTCGAGCATCTTGGTGCGGAGCAGGGTGATGTCGATGACGTCCCCTCGAACCTTGTCGACCTCGACCCGGTCACCGACGCGGTAGATGTGTCCCGACGTGATGTTGAACCAGCCGGCGATCGCACCGATGACTTCCTGCATGGCGAAGGCGATGCCGGCCGCCGCGAACCCCAGGATCACACCCACGTTGCCGGCCAGGCTGCGCCACACGATGGCCAGCGCAGCGATGGCGGCCAGGAAGATCGTGTAGCGAGTCAGCTTGCGGGCGTGGTAGCGGGCGTACTGATCGTCGAGCCACCATCCGGCGAAGCGTCCCGCCAAGCCCAGCAGGATGGCGGTGGCGGCGACGACGATCCCGGTCGCCACCAGGCGCGCGACAGTGTCACTCACACGGATATTCGTTCCCGCTGGGGCTGGACCGTGAACCTCGGGTGCTCGGCTGACTCGAAGCCGGCCTGGAAAATGCTCCAGCGGGTGAGGGCGACGCCCGCCAGCGTGGCGGCCGCCCCTGCCTTCCCCAGCAGCGGCCGGCGACGACCGGCGAGGGCGAGCGCAGCACCGGCGGCCAGGAGTCCTTTGGCCGCTTTCGCGGGCGTGCTCGCCTTGCCCGACGTGTAGGGCTCGGCCAGGTCGCCGAGGCGCTCCTCCATTGCCCGGTCCGCGCCTAGTTCCATCAACGAGCCGAGAACGACGAGGCGGCGGGCGGGCTCGGCGTCGGCGGCAGGAGTGATCAGCACCGTGGCGGCGCCCGCGCTCGCGGCCGAGCCACCGGCGAAGATCGCAGGAAGTTCACGCCAGGCCTCGTGCCACGCCGGGATCGCCGTGTCGGCGGTGAGCACCGCGGTGTAGGTCGACACGGCCGGACCGATGAACGCAGCGAGCGCGTCGCACAGCTCGCCGAGTCCGGGGAACACGCCCGTGAGGTCGGAGAGCACCGCCGCGCCGGTGAGAGGCCCGAACGCGGAGATGAGCCATGTCCCGACACTCATCGGCGATGTCGGCTTGGCGACCCGCAGCATGTTGTACCAGCGCCCGGGCTTGCCGAGGTCGGCGATCAGGAAGACCGGGCTGGCCGCGATGCCGGCCAACGACACCAGCCCGGCGCGCCGCGCCAGGCGACGGTTGCCGCGCACGCGGGCGGCGAACGACAACGGTGCCGCGGCGCCAGCCATCCCGCCGGTGAAGAAGTAGGCGGGGATGTACCACTTCCACACCGGCTTCTTCAGGACCGGGCGGTCGTAGTACGTGCGCGGCTCCGCCCGCGGCACCATCAGCTGCTCCCGGGTCTTGGTCACCTGCGGCCTCCCAAGACCGACGCGGCGACCGCCGCAGCGAGTCCGAGGGCGGCGGCGCCGGCCGCCTTCCACATCGAGGGCAGGTCGCGGGTGGTCACCACCGGGTCGGGCGGCAGCCGGTACACCTCGGGGTCGTCGAGGAGCAGGAAGAACGCGCCCATGCCGCCGACGCCGTCGGCAGGGGAGTCGCCGTACAGCCGGGCGTCGGCGACGCCCCGCTCGTGCAGCTCGTCGACCCGAGCCCGTGCTCGCGTTCGCAGCTCCTCCAGCGGGCCGAACTGGATGGACTTGGTGGGGCACGACTTCGCACACGCAGGTTCGAGACCGACACCGATGCGGTCGTAGCAGAGCGTGCACTTCCAGACCCGGCCGTCCTCTTCCCGCTTGTCGATGACGCCGAACGGACACGCGGGGACGCAATACCCGCATCCGTTGCAGATGTCCGCCTGCACAACGACGGTGTCGAACTCGGTGCGGAAAAGCGCACCGGTCGGGCAGACGTCGAGACAAGCGGCGTTGGTGCAGTGCTTGCAGACGTCGGACGACATCAGCCAGCGCATGTCAGAGGCAGAGCCATTGGTCTCGACGTTGACCGGCTTCTTCTGCTCGATGAAGGCCACGTGGCGCCACGTGCTGGCGCCCAGCTCGCCGGAGTTGTCGTACGAGTGGCCGAGGAAGTTGAGTCCGTCCTCGGGGACGCGGTTCCACTCCTTGCACGCCACCTCGCAGGCCTTGCACCCGATGCACAGGGTGGTGTCCGTGAAGAAGCCCATGCGTTGCGTCACATCGGTCACGCGCTTCCTGCTCCCTCGTCGGCGTTTCCAAGCGCCTCATCGACGCCGACGCCCGCCCGCCGCCGATAGTCGTCGACCAATCCGAGCAGCGCCCTGCCCCGCGGTCGCCGCCCAGGCCGGATGTCGCAGGTGGCGGCCTTGACCTCTTGGATATGCACGTTGGGGTCAAGGGCGAGCGGGAAGAGGTCGTTGGCCGAGTCGCCGACCGAGAGGCCCTTCGAACCCCAGTGGTAGGGGAGGCCGACCTGGTGCGTCACGCGACCCTCGACGGTCAACGGCTTGATGCGGTCGGTGACAAGGACGCGCGCTTCGATAGCCGTCCGAGCACTGACGACGGTGGCCCAGCCACCGTGCTCGAGCCCTCGCTCGGTAGCCAGCTCTGGGCTGACCTCGCAGAACATCTCGGGCTGCAGCTCTGACAAATACGGGAGCCAGCGGCTCATCCCGCCCGCAGTGTGGTGCTCGGTGAGCCGGTAGGTCGTCATCACGTAGGGGAACACCTCGGCGCCGGGCTCGCCGTGCGTCGGGTTGTAGAGGTTCTCCTTACGATGAAAGACCTGGCGTACCGGGCTCGACTGCTGCTTGTACAGCGGGTTCTCGAACGGTGACTCGTGGGGCTCGTAGTGCGTCGGGAGCGGTCCGTCGGTCAGCCCGCTGGGGACGTACAGCCAACCCTTCCCGTCGGACTGCATGATGAACGGTTCGTCGCCCCGCAGTCCCCACTCGGCCCTGTCGCTCTCGGAAGGCTCGTGGTTCGGCGGCATCGTCTTCTTGAAGTCGGGGACGTCGAGCCCCGTCCACTCGTTCTTCTCGGCGTCCCACCACACGTACTTCTTGCGTTCCGACCACGGTTTGCCGTCGGGGTCGGCCGACGCCCGGTTGTAGATGATGTGGCGGTTCATCGGCCACGTCCACGCCCACTCGGGCGAGACCCACGTGTCCTGTTCCCAGTGAGGCTTTCGGCGGGCCGGGAGGTTCTTGCCGTCGGCGTAGCAGCCGCTGTAGATCCACACGCCA
>JAFAUA010000209.1 GCA_019243595.1 Acidimicrobiia bacterium | reverse complement strand
GTTCTGGACAGGCAGCACCCGGCCGGCCAGATCAGCGACGTTGGCGATGCCGGTGTCGACGAGGGCGACAGTGACTCCCTTGCCGGTGACCCCGGCCGCCCATTCGCTGTCGGCACCTATCTCTTTGATGTAGGCCGACTTCGGCGGCGAAGGCGTGGCGGTCGAACCGCCCAGCAGCCCCTGCGGCTTGAGGGCCTCGTCGAGCGTGACGGCGCGCACGCCGGGGATCGACGCCAGCTTGCCCGCGCCTGCCGCCGGCACGGTTGCGGCGAACCCGTCGACGATCGGCAGCTCTTTGGTGACCGCCCCGCCCAGGTTCTCGATGGCGTGCTCAGGGCCGGCATCGCTCGCAATCAGCTTCTGAACGATGACGTGCACGTCGCCGGTGTGCACCGCGAGTACGCGGGCGTCGACGACCGCGCTCGTACCGGCATCGCTGGCGCGCTCGGTTGGAACCGCCAGACCCGCGAGACCGACCACCGCGGCCAACAGGACAGCGCAACGGTTGCGCCCTTTCCCCATCCCAAGACCCCCCCAACAGCAGAGCTACACGCAGTATCCGTGCGGTCACTCTCCGCAGTCCATAGCTCGGAGGTGTCAATGTGCATGACACTGACCATGCCGATCGGACCGGCGACCTAGCGGTGCGCCGGTCCTACGGCGTGGTCATTCGGGATGATGTCAGGTGCGGCAATCGCCGCGGACCGCCCTCGGCCGAACGAGATTTAGACGGGATCGGTGAGGGTCACGCCCGTCACCGTCGCGCAGCCGGCGGCGTTGTACTTGGCCGCGGTGCGGCTGGCCAACGCTTCGTCGACCAGGGTGTTGGCGGTGTTGCCGGCGTCCTTTACCTCTTGTGCCTCGTATTCGTTGTAGACCTGCAGCTCCGACGCGCAGAACACGGCCAGGCCAACCGGCCCCCGCGTGTGTGTCTTCGCGAACGCTGATCCAGCAGGAACCGCGGCTGCCAGCGCGATGGTGACGCCGGCCGCGGCGGTGATGAGACGCTTACTCACAGGTGGTTCTCCTTGCCCCCCGAAACTGAGCAGCCATTGTCGCCGCGTGACAACGGCGATACAAGGATCATGAAGTGGGGCAAAAGGCGCGAATGAGGACTACTTGAACCAGATGCGTTGGTAGTCGCGGCTCTGCGGGTGGAGGAGCAGGGCCACCAATGCGACCTCGAACAGGAGTGTGATGATGTCGGCCCCGAACACGGACCCGCCATACCAAACTCGCTCGCCGAACGGCCAGAGTGCCATCACGATCCCGAGGATGTAGCCCCACTTGCGTTCGTTGGCGATGCCGTAGCCGGCGGCCACGCTGCCCGCGATGCCGGCGACGAACACCAGCGGGAAGGCGTGGATGCGCAGCAGGTCGATGAAATTGAAGACGGCGGTGAGGTAAAGCAGGAAGACCGCGATCTGCAGTGTCTGGGGCTGGGTCTGGTTCACCCACCGGCGCTGTTCCATGAGCCCTAGTGTGCCGCATGTGGCCGAGCTGGCGGCAGTCGTCCTGGCCGCTGGGGCCGGGACACGGCTCCGGCCCCTGACCTGGCTGCGACCCAAGGCCCTCTGCCCGGTCGGCAACGTGCCCCTCGTCGACTGGTCGATCGGCTGGGCCCGATCGGTCACCGACGCGGTCGCCGTCAACGTCCACCACGGCCGAGCGGCCTTGGAGTCCCACCTCGCAGGCCGGGTCCACCAGTCGATCGAGGAGCCCGAGGCGCTGGGGACCGCCGGAGGCGTGGCGAAGCTCAAGGGCTGGATCAACGGACGCGCCGTGCTCACGCTGAACGCCGACTCATGGCACGACGCCGACCTCGACGGGTTCGTGCGCGGCTGGGACGGCGAACGCGTGCGCGTCCTGCTCGCGAGTGACGAGTTCGGACCTCGAGCCCGGGTCGTGGCATCGCTGTTGCCGTGGGGCGAGGTGGATGCCCTCGAGGTCCGGCCAACCGGGCTCTACGAGGTCGTCTGGCGCCCTGCGGACGAACAGGGCCGGCTCGATGTCGCCCACCACGGCGGCGCCTTCGTCGACTGCGGGGCGCCCGCCGGCTACCTGGCCGCCAATCTCGCCTCCTCCGACGGCCGGTCCGTGGTCGGGCCGGGCGCACGCGTCGACGGCACCGTCGAGGAGTGCGTCGTCTGGCCCGGAGCCGTCGTAGGCGCCAACGAGAAGCTGGTCCGAGCCATCCGCGCCGATCATCGAATGACCGTTCTCGTACGTAATGGCGACGGGTAGGTTGGCCCCCATGGCCCGCCGCTCCGGGCACCGCACGCCGGACCGCCCCACGATGGAGCATCACCATCGCGACATCCGCGGTGGAACGGCGCGCGCCGCCGTGTTCGGCGTCAGCGACGGACTCGTTTCGAACGTGTCGCTCGTGCTCGGTGTAGCCGCCGGCTCTCACTACGCACAGGGGACTGTTCGGCTCGCCGGCTTGGCGGGGCTCATAGCAGGCGCCGTCTCGATGGCGATCGGTGAATATGTCTCGATGACAGCGCAAGCCGAACTGTTGCAGCGTGAGCTCGATCTCGAACGCCGTGAGCTCAAGCGCGTTCCCGAGGCCGAGCGCCGTGAGCTCGCGCACATCTACCGGTCCCGTGGCGTCGATGCCGAAACGGCCGACACGCTTGCATCCGAGATGATGCGCGATCCCGACCTCGCTCTCGAGACACACGCCCGCGAGGAGCTCGGCATCGACCCCAATGCACTCGGGTCACCCGTCCGCGCTGCTGCGTCGTCGTTCGTCAGCTTCGCGATCGGCGCCCTCATTCCCCTGCTGCCGTGGTTCTTCGGTGGCGGACGGACCTACGTCGCGGCGTCGATCGTTTTGGGTGCAATCGCCGCGTTCAGCGTCGGCGCCGCGTTGGCTCGCTTCACAGGCCGGTCGGTCGTGCGATCGGCAGGCCGTCAGCTCATCCTTTCGGCGATCGCCGCCGCCATTACCTATGGCATCGGCGCCGCCGTGGGAGTGGCGACGGGCTAAGCGGGGGCCACGTCGCCGACGTACGCGCGGTCGACGTGGTCGATGGTGAAGCCGAGCTTCTCGTAGAGGTGCACGGCGCCTTTGTTGGCGGCGTCGACGTAGAGCATGCCGACGGTGAGGCCTTTTCCGGCCAGCCAGTCGAGGCCGGCGAGCACGAGCCGCCTGCCCAACCCGTGGCCCTCGAAATCGGGGTCGGTGCCGATCACATAGATCTCGCCGAGGTTCGGCTC
>JAFAUA010000198.1 GCA_019243595.1 Acidimicrobiia bacterium | reverse complement strand
TGACCGCAACCTCGGTGGCGGCAGCATCCGCGAGGCGTATCTCCTCGAGGCGCTCGGCCGCGCCGTCGACACCCACCTCCTCCTCGCCGGTCGCCTCGACGACCAGCGCACGCGCGCCGCCCTCGCCGCGGTCACCGAGGTCGACACGCCCGGGCGGCCATCGCCGCCGACCCGTGCGTCCCGTCGCCTCGGCGATTTACGCCGTGTACTCGTCGACCGTCAGCCGGCGGCCGTCGTCGAGAATCGAGGGCGCGTCGACGTCCTCGCTTCCCGCATGCGCGCCCTGGGGGACTTCGACCTCGTCTGCGTCGAGCACGACCGTCTGGCGCCGATCGTGACCGCGCGTCGAGCGGGGAGTGGGCGCTGGGCGCTGGGACTCCAGAATCTGCCGTCGGAGCGCAAGCGCCACGAGCTGACGCTGGCGTCGACGCGGCGACAGCGCTGGCTGTACCGCCGGGAGATGGCCGACGCTCGTCGGTTCGAAGCGGCGATGGCCGACGCCTACGACGTCGTCTTCGTGCCGTCGGCCGAGGATGCGGCCGCCCTCGGTCGGGGCGCGGTCGTGATTCCCAACGGCGTCGACACCGACCGCTTCCGGCCGACACCGTTGCCGGCTTCACCCACGCTCGTGTTCACAGGGACGCTGAGCTGGCAACCGAACGTCGACGGCATCACGTGGTTCTGCCGGGAGGTCTTGCCGCTCGTGCGTGCCAAGGTGCCCGACGCCCGCCTCGACGTCGTGGGCCGTGAGCCGCTGCGCGAGGTCGCGGCGCTGGCGCGCCTCGTCGGCGTGGCGGTGCACCCCGACGTGCCGAGCGTTGTCCCCTGGCTCGAGAACGCGCGCGTCGCTCTGGTGCCCGTGCGCATCGGATCGGGAACGCGACTCAAGGCCCTCGAGGCGATGGCTGCCGGACGTCCGGTGGCTGGGACGACGATCGGCATGGAGGGCCTGGGTGTGGTGGACGGTGTGCACGCCCTCGTCGCCGATGACCCCGGCTCGCTCGCTGCGGCGGTGACGCAGTTGCTGCTTGATGACGACTTGGCGGCGCGGGTGGCGAGGGCCGGCGCCGACCACGCCCGCGCCGGGTTCGCATGGGACGTGATTGGCCGTCGCTTCGTCGACGCCGTCCTCGTTCAGAGGCAGGCGCGGTAGACGGCCGCCGTTTCCGCGGCGGCCCGTCCCCAGGTGAACCGCTCCGACCAGGCCCGGCCGCGTTCCACCATCGACCGGCGCAGGACGTCGTCGTCTTTCACGCTGGTCATCGCCTCGGCCCACGCGTCGACGTCGTCGGGGGGCAGGAGCATCCCCGCGTCGCCGACCACCTCGGGGAGGGCGCCGGTGTTGGCAGCCAATACGGGCGTCCCCGCCGCCATGGCCTCGAGTGGCGTGAGCCCGAAGCCCTCGTATTTGGATGGGTGGACGAGGGCGAGGGCGGCCGCGAAGAGCACCGGCAAGTCGGCGGCCGACACGAACCCGGTGACGCGGAGCGCGCTCTGGAGGCCGAGCCGCCGCGCTTCGGCGTCGAACTCGTCGCTGTCGTGCCAGCGGGGGCCGGCGACCACGAGGTGCGCGTCTGGTCCGCTCTTGCGAACGATGGCGAGGGCGCGCAGGGCGGTGACCAGGTTCTTGCGTCCGGAGATGGCGCCGACGAACAAGAAGAAGTGCCCGGGCCGGATGCGGTGGCGGGCACAGACGGCGGCGACGTCGACCTCGCTCACGGGGCGGCTGAAGATCGGGTCGACACCTTCGGGGACCACGGTGACGCGCGAGGCCTCGATGTCGGTGCCGTCGGCCACGTCGGCGGCGACGGCCGTCGAGGGCACGACGATGGCGGCTGCGTCGCGCTCGGCCTGGCGGATCGCCCGCTTGAACAGCCATCGCTGGCGGGCCGGGTACCAGCTCGGGAACCGCAGGGGCAGCAGGTCGTGCACGGTGAGCACGAACGGCGCCGACGTGGCGACCGGGACGGCGGGAGTGAGCACGTGGACCAGGTCGGTCGGACCGGCGAAGCGTTCTATTGGTGGGCGCTGGGCCGCGGCCCACGCCGCGTGAAGCACGCGGCGGGGCGGGGCGATGTGCACGACCGGCGGGCCCACGGCGACATCGGGGTCGTCGATCGACGCCACTGCGTAGTCGAACTCGGCCGCGCTGTCGTCGGCCGCCAGGGCACGGATCAGCTCCACGCCGTAGCGGTGGATGCCCGTGCCGAAGGGGTCGTGCAGGCGGTGGGGGACGAGGAGGACCCGGGGGGCCATGGCCTCCATGTCAGCATCGTCTGGTGGGAACGTCCACGATCGCCGTCGACGCCCGCCGTTTGGGCGAGGGATCCGCCTACCGCGGGATCGGCACGTACGTGCGCAACCTGTTGGCATCCCTGGTTGACGTGGACGGCGTCGACGTGGCCGCCCTCGCCACCCCGGAGACTCCACTCCCGGCGGGCGTGCGCCGTCTGTCGATGCGCCGGCGCGCCCGCGGCCGGCTGCTGACGTTCGAACACGAGCTGCTGTTGCCTCGTGACCTGGCTCGGAGCGGCGCGGCCGTCGCCCACAGCCCCGCCCTCGATCCGCCTCGCCGCTCGCCGGTGCCGTGGGTGCAGACGGTGCACGACCTGATCCCGTTCGCCTTCGACGATCCGGAGCTGGCGATCGAGCGTCGCCGCTGGCGGCGCTTCGGTCCCCGGGTGGCGCGAGCGGCCGCCGTGGTGACGCCGTCGCAGGCGTCCGCCGACCAAGCGGTTGCGGAGCTCGGCCTCGACGCCGAGCGGGTGCATGTCATCCCTCACGGTGTCGAGCCGCAGTACCGGCCCAACCCGGCCGCGCCGCGAGCGCAGCAGCCCTATGTGCTGTACGTCGGCGCATGGGGGCCGCACAAGGGCTACGCCGAGGCGATGGAGGTCGCCGCCGCCCTCGCGGACGCCGAATATCCCCACCGGCTGGTGATCGCCGGCCGCCAGGACGACTGGATGTTGGGCCGCATCCAGCGGGTGCTCGACCGCGCCCGCCGGCCCGACCGGGTCGAGGTGGCGAACTACGTCGACGATCTGGCGGCGTTGTACCGGGGCGCCGACGCCCTGGTCGTCACCAGCCGCCACGAGGGCTTCGGCCTGCCAGCCCTCGAGGCCATGGCATGCGGCACACCGGTCGTGGCCTTTGCCAACACTGCGATCCCCGAGGTCGTCGGCGACGGCGGCGAACTGGTTCCCGACGGCGATGTGCCAGCCATGGCCCGTGCCGTCCGCGCCCTGCTCGACAGCGACACGCTCCGACAGTCACTGGTGCAGCGCGGCCTGGCCCGCGCCGCCCGCTTCAGCTGGCGGCGCAGTGGCGAAGCGCACGCCGACGTGTACCGCGCCGCTCAGAGGACGACGGTTCGGTAGCGCACCGACGCGGCCGCGAGCACCGCCATCTCCACCAGGTCCGAAGCGAGCTGCATCGGGACCGTCACCGGGCGGTTTCGCGCCAGCCCGGTGGGATAGGTGTGGGTGCGGTACCGGACGTACGGGAGGCAGAGGGCGCCGCCCGCCAGCAGCGGCCAGCGCGTCCGATGCCCGATAGCCGCCGTCGCCAGACCGACGCCGGCCCAGAACGCCGACGGGTGGGCGGGGCGCCAGAAGATCCCGTAGTGGCACAGGCTCCGCATCTCGGGGTTGCGCTTGATCGCCCGCACCACACCCTCCCGGCGGCGCAGATCGCGCAGGGACTCGAAATAGGACTGGCGGCGCACGTCGTGGTGCACCAGCGCTTCCCGCTCGAACGCGACCCGCGCGCCGGCCGCCTTTGCGCGCCAGGCCAGATCGGTGTCCTCACCGAACGGGTAGCGGAAGCGTTCGTCGAAGCCGCCCAGCTCCTCGAGCACGCGCCGGCGGTAGCCCATGTTGCAGGTCTCGTAGAAACCCCACTCGTCCTCGTTGAGCACGGTGTGGCTGAAGACGTTGCGGTGGGCGAGCTGCTCGGGGTCGGGAACGGTCCGACCCTGGACGACGTCGGCGTCGTCAAGAGCGCGGGCCAGTGCCGCCAACCAGCCCGGCTGCGGTGCGCAGTCGTCGTCGGTGAAGGCGATGATGGGAGCCTTCGCGCGTCGCCAGCCGGCGTTCCGAGCCGTCGCCGGTCCCCGGTTTTCTTCGAGACGAACGGCGATCACGGGGACCGCCGACGCGGCGCGCAGCCGGTCCAGCTCGTCGCTCGTGCCGTCGGTCGACGCGTCGTCGACGATGACCACCTCGAACGGAGGCGCGTCTGTCTGCTGTTCGAGCGCGCGCACCAGGCGGGCGAGCAGTGGCCTCCGCTGGTGCGTCGGAACGACGACGGAGACGGCAGGACCTTCGGCCATCGCCCGCCATTGTGACAAGGGTTCCGCCGTTAGCTTCGCGACATCAAGGCCTTGGTGATCACCAACATGTACCCGCCGCACCACTACGGCGGATACGAGCTCTCCTGTCAAGACGTCGTGGAGCGATGGCGGCGGCGCGGCCACGACGTCGCCGTGCTCACGACCGACATGCGCGTAGCCGGCGTCGCGGATCCGCCGGACGAACCCGGCCACGGTGTCTGGCGGGACCTGCGCTTCTACTACGCCGACGGTGACCTGCACCTTCCTCCGCTGTGGCGACGCCCCGGCCTCGAGCGCCACAACCAGCGCGTGCTTGCGTCCACACTCGACCGCTTCCGTCCCGACGTCGTGTCGCTCTGGCACATGGGTGCCATGTCGTTTTCGCTGATCACGTCGCTCGTCGATCGACGTGTGCCGTTGGTATGCGTCGTGTGCGATGACTGGCTCAACTACGGCCCCGATGTCGACGGGTGGATGCGACTCTTCGAGGGAGGGCGGGCGCCGCTGCGGCCCGCGGCCCGAATCCTGGAACGCCTCACCGCCGTGCCGACCCGTCTTCCCGACCTCGCGGCCGCGGCGACGTCCTGCTTCGTCAGCGAGAGCACGCGGCGCCGGGCCGAGGAACACGGGCGATGGCCGGTCTCGGGCGCGCCGGTGATCCCCAGCGGCGTGGCGCCCGAGGACTTCCCGCGGCCCGACGAGGCGCCCGGTACGCGGCCCTGGCGCTGGCGTCTGTTGTTCGTCGGCCGCCTCGACGAGCGCAAGGGGATCGACACCGCAGTCGAAGCGCTTGCCGACCTGTCGGCGGACACGATCCTCGACGTCGTCGGCAAGGGCGACGACGCCTATCGCCAGCGGCTCGAGGCCATCGCCGCCAACGTCGGTGCCGCCGGGCGCGTCCGGTTCTCGGCGGCGCGCCGCTCCGAGCTGAGCGCCCGGTACCGCGCCGCCGACGTGCTGGTCTTCCCGGTGCGTTGGGACGAGCCGTTCGGACTCACGCCGCTCGAGGCGATGGCGTCGGGCACACCGGTCGTGGCGACGGGCACGGGCGGCTCCGGCGAGTTTCTCGTCGACGGCGTGAACTCACTGCTGTTCGCGCCGGGGAAGGCCGACGGGCTGGCGGCCGCCGTGCGGCGACTGGCGGATGATGCGCACTTGCGAGCGGCGCTGGTCCGCGGCGGCTACGACACCGCGGCGCGGCTCACCGTCGACCGCCAGGCCGACGACCTCGAGGCCCTGCACCTCGCCGTGCTGGCCCGGACGCCCTAGCTTCCTCGAGACGGCGTCAGTCGCCCGCGTAGAAGCGCTCGAAGGCGGGCGCCAGGCCCGTGTCCCAGTTGTAGGGCAGCGTGGACGCCCGGCACCGTTCGACGGTCGCCGGATCTCGCGCCAGCTCGATGGCGCCGAGGCAGGCCTCGGCGACCGACGCCGCGCTGTCCGGCGCACACACCGCGCCGGTGCCCTCGCTTACAAGCTCGTGGGGCGCGGCGTGGCTGCTGGCGACGATCGGGGTGCCGCACGCCAGTGACTCCAGCAGCGCCATGCCGAAGCTGTCGTTGGTGGACGGCAGGGCGGTCGCCCACGCCCGCCCATACCGCTCCGCCTGCCCGCCCTCCTCGCCGACCGGCAGGACCTCGGTGCGGGCCCGCGCCTCGCCGCTCGCCTCGTCGAGCCACTGCTGCGCGTCCCCCTGGCCGCTGAGCCAGAGACGGACGCCGGGCTCGCGCTGGGCGACGAGTGGCAGCGCTTCGAGCAGCAGGGCGACGCCCTTGCGGCGCTCGCCGATGGCTCCAGAGAACAGCAGCGTCGGTCCATGCTCTCGCTCGGGCGCGGGAACGAACTGCTCGTGGTTGACGCCGCCCGGGGTGAACACGCCGGTGCGGCCATACTCGCGCTCGAGCATGTCGAGGGCGTAGTGAGACATGCACCCGTAGGCGTCGATGTCACGGACTATCCGCTCGTGGCCCCGCGCCCACGGTTGCGCCGAGATCCACTCGCGGTCGGGCAGGCCGAGGTTCGTGTACACCGTGCGCCGTCCACGGTGCAGCCGTGCGGCGAGGATCGACGAGCTGGCATCCCGGGGCCCGAGGGAGTGAACGGCGTCGAAGCCCCCGGTGACGAGATGAGCAAACAGCCGGCGGCCGAAGTCGGCCTCGTGGCGGGCGTCGTCGCGGTGATGACGGCGAATGCGGACCACCTCGTACAGCGGATTCGCGGGCAGCGGTGCCCACGCCGAGGTCAGCACGGTCACCTCGTGGCCGCGTTGAGCGAAGGCGCGCGCCATCTCGGGGATCATCCGCTCGGCGCCGCGGCGCACTTCGGGCCAGGAATAGGCGTGGGTGAGCGCGATGCGCACGTCCCCAGCATGACGCGGGCCGCGCGATCATGACCCCTTGTTCAAGAAGAGCCGCAGGCTCGAGGAAGCGCCTCCCGCGGCCGGCGTCGACGACCTGAGCGAGACCGACGCCCGCATCGTCGCCGCCGTGCAACCCCACACGATGACGCCACCCGCGCGCGTCGCCGCTCTCCTGCGCGCCATCGACTACGTCGAGCGACGGGGCCTCCCGGGCGCGTATGTCGAGTGCGGAGTCTGGCGGGGCGGCTCGGTGCTCGCCATGGTGCTGAAGCTCCTCGACCTCGGCGTCACCACCCGCCACGTGTATGCCTTCGACAGCTTCGAGGGCATGCCCGAACCGACGTCCGCCGACACCAGCCGCTACTCGGGCGTCGCTCTCGACGAATGGCGAGCTGCGCGGGAGGCGCGCCGTCGTCCGTGGGCGGAGATGTTCGACCCCGCCTCCTTCAATGTCGACGCCGTTCGCGGCCTCCTGCTCGCGAACGGCTACCCGGCCGGCGCGCTGCATGTCGAGGCGGGGCGCGTCGAGGAGACCATCCCCGGCGCGGCGCCCGACGAGCTCGCGCTGCTGCGGCTCGACACCGACTGGTACGAGTCGACGCGCCATGAGCTGGTGCATCTGTATCCGCGTCTCGTCACCGGTGGCGTGCTGATCATCGACGACTACGGCCACTGGGAGGGGTGCCGCCGCGCGGTCGACGAGTACTTCGCGAATGAGAGTCCACCGATCCTTCTCACGCCCGTCGACTACACCTGCCGCATCGGCGTGAAGGCCTGACGTGGTTCGCTTCGAGGATCGCGGCCGACCGGAGGCACGGTCGACGCGTCGCGGAGATCCGTGGTCCCACGTCAGCCGCGAGCTGCGCCGCATGGTCGACGAGCTCGTGACTGCCATGCAGTTGAAGCCGGGTAGCCGGGTCCTCGACTACGGCTGCGCCGACCAGCCGTACCGGTCGCTCGTTCCCGCGGACTGCGAATACGTCGGCGCCGACCTGCCCGGCAACCCCGCGGCGGCGATCGACCTGGCGCCCGACGGCACGGTGCCCGCCCCCGACGGCAGCTTCGACGCCATCCTGTCGACCCAGGTGCTCGAGCACGTCGACGACCCCGCTCGTTATCTCGACGAGTGCCGCCGCCTGCTGGCACCCGGCGGCAAGCTCCTGCTGTCCACCCACGGGATGATGGTCACCCATGCCGACCCCATCGACCGCTGGCGGTGGACGGGCGGGGGCCTGCGCCACGTTGTCGAGCAGGCGGGTCTGCACGTTCGGGAGTCACGCGGATTGCTCGGCGTCGCCGCCACAGCAGTGCAGCTCTTCCAGCTGGCGACGGCGCAGCGCTTACCCAGGGCGTTGCAACGGCCCTACATCGGCGTGCTGCAGTCGGCCGTTGCCTGGTTCGACGCCCGCTCGCCGGCCTGGACGCGTACCGACGACGCACTGGTGATCGCCGTCCTCGCCGAGAAGCCGGTCCCGAGCCGCATCGAACAGCTGGTAGCCGCCTACGCCGAGTCCAACCCGACGGCAACGTTCGTGCAGATCGGGGCCAATGACGGTGAGCAACGCGACCCGCTGCGCACCGAGATCCTCCGCCACCAGTGGTCGGGCGTGCTGATCGAACCCGTGCCCTACGTGTTCGACCGGTTGCGCCGCAACTACGCGGGCATCGACCGCGCGCGCCTGCTCAACGTCGCCATTGCCGATCACGACGGCACGGTGCCGCTCCATCACCTGGCCCAGTCCGACGACGCGACCCTCCCGCAGTGGTACGACGCCCTCGGTTCGCTGCGCCGTGACGTGGTCCTGCGGCACCGGGAGTTCATCCCCGACATCGACGCCCGGGTCGTCACCACCGAGGTGCCGTGCCTCACGCCCGCCACGCTGTGCGAGGAGCACAGATTGGGGCCCGTCGACGTGGTGCAGATCGACACCG
>JAFAUA010000509.1 GCA_019243595.1 Acidimicrobiia bacterium | reverse complement strand
CGTGTTGCCGGCGTCGTTCGGGGACGCTCCCGTGGAGTTCGGGAAGTCGGATGTCGCTGGCTGATACCCAACGATGAGCCTCGATCCGTTCAAGATATCGTCGTCGCCGGAACCGTGCGGTTAACGGCCGCGGGCGGCAGAGCAGCGAGCCGTGCCGCGAAGAAGTTCACGATCCCCGGGATCGACGTTTGCCCGCCAACCGAAGGCTGCGGACCGTCGGGCATGAAGAAGTAGACGCCGAGAAGCGCCCGGCCCCGTCGGAGATACACGACGACTGAGTGGGAGCTCTGACCGCTCTGGTCGATCGAGTCGAAGTCGTATGCGAGCCGGTCGACGGTGGGCGTCTTTGGCCACGAACCGTCCGGGGTTGGACGGAATGTCGTCTTCGTGTCCGGGTCGCCGTTGACGCCCGGCACGACCGTCGGCGGGCACGTCCGCGCGACGTGCTTCAGCTCCTCGAACGCTTTGGCCGTGGCGGCCGGGCTTTGGTACAGCACCGCTTCGGTGCTCAGCACGCCTTGGGCCTGCGCGTCGCCCTCGATCACCTGCAGGCGGGCCGAGCGCGTGCTCTCGCTCGGGAAGTTTCCGTTGCAGAGATCGAGGGTCGTCTGGCCGATCACCTCGTTGCCGCCCGGGATCAGCACGATCTGGTGAGTGGCGTCGACGTCGCCTTGCTGGACGACCAGTCCGCGCAGCAGGCCGGTGTCGGGGTCAGCGGATCTCGAGGGGCCACCGGACTGCGCGGGCGCTCCCGGGATCGTCGTACCCGGAGCGGCGCTCGGTGCGCTGCTGCCGCCCAACCCAGTGGACAGCAAGATTCCGGCGCCGACGGCCGCCGACAAGAGGCAAAGCACGGCGACCAATGCGACGCCGACACCGCGTGGCCGTCCCTGACCAGCCGAAGCCCCGGCAGGAGCGACGGGCTCGACGGGTGCGCGCGGCTCCGGCTCCAGCCCGCGTTCGGCGGGGCCTCGGTCGTGGGAACCGTACGGGACGAGCGGATCGAAGTCGTCACTCATGACGGTGGCCCTGCGGTCAGTTGCACGCTTGCCGTATGGCGCCGACCAGAACCGTCGACCCACGCCACGCTGACCTTGTCGCCGGGGTGGTAGCGGCCGAGGGCGGCGGTGAGGTCGCTCGCCTGGGTGATCGCCGTCCCGCCCAGCTCGACGATGACATCGCCACTCGCGATGCCGGCCCCGGCTGCCGGGCCACCGGGCGGCACCGAGGAGACCGCCGCGCCCGGCGCCGTCGAACCGGATGCGCCTCCGATGCTCGAGCTTGCGTCCTGTAGGACCACGCCCAGCAACGCGCGCTGGCCGATGTGGACGGCGCCCGAGCCCTGTCCGGCCCGGATCTGGTTCACGACCGAGAGGGCCCGGTCGATGGGGATCGCGAAGCCGATGGATGACGACGACCGTCGCCCGCCGCCGGCGGCGGCGGTGTTCATGCCCACGACGGCGCCGGCGTGGTCGACCACCGGCCCGCCCGAGTCGCCCTCCTGGAGCGGCGCGCTCATGGCGATCATCCCCGTGAGGCTGTTGGACGGGCCGATGGCGTCGCCGGCGGTCAGCGACTGGTTGAGCCCGGTGACGACGCCTTGGGTCACGGCCGGGGTACCGCCCCGCCCCAACGCGTTCCCGATGGCGATGACGCCGTCGCCGACGTTGAGCGCCGCCGACCTGCCGGTTTTGACGGTGACGAGGGATGGGGCTCCCTCGGTCTGGAGGAGGGCGACGTCGTCGCTCACGTCATAGCCGACGACGTGGGCGCTGTAGCTGGGGCCGGTACCGCTCACCTGGACGCGGATCTCGCTCGCGTCCTCGATGACGTGATTGTTGGTGAGGATCTCGCCCGAGGCGCTCAGCACCATCCCCGTCCCCGCGGCCGCTCCTCCTCCCGACAAGCGCGTATTGACGTCGACGACTGCAGGGATGACCTGCGCCGCGACCGACGCCGCGTCCGCCGACGTGGTCGGCGGGGCGGTGGGCGACACCAGTCCGCCGGAGCCGCGTGGTGTGAGATCGACCGATGGCGACGCCGTCGGAGTGTTCCGGAAGGCGGCTGCGGCGCCGGCGCCAATACCGCCCGACACCAGCATGAGGGCCGCCACCCCTGCCGCCGTCACGCGCCGAGTACGCCCGTCACCCGAGCGCGTCGAGCCCGGGCCGTCGCCCTCGAACGACGGCACGGGCGACCCGCCAGGGTTTTCGTAGCTCATCGCGGCAGACCTGCGCGGTGCATGATCTGCGAGCTTGGTGTCAGAAGCTGTGCGTTACCTGGGTAGATGATTGGCCACAGCGGGGTGCGCGCCCGGGCGCTCACCTTTCCTTCAGGGAGTTCGACGAGAATGCGCCGTGGCCCGTCCTCCTCAAGCCGGCCCGCGACGCACCGCTGGCTCGCGATCGAGCTCGAAGAAGGCGACGCCCGCAAAGGCCACGACGCCACGGACGTCGCGGCCGAAGAAGGCCGGTACGTCGAGCACGACGTCAAGCCGTCGGTCCACCGGAAAGGCAACCGCACGTTCGGCTCTGCAGCGGACCGCCGCGAAACAGCCCCCGAAGCGTCGGCGCCCAAGCTCAGCGGCAACGCCGAAGGCTCCCCCTGCCGCGACGCCGTCTCCCACGCCCGCCACCCGGGCGACGCCCTCACCGAGCCGCCCGGTTCCGCTCCTGGCATCGCCGCTCGCCAACCTGAGCCAGCGCACCCGAGAGGCGCTGGCGGTGTCGGTGATCGTGCTCTTCGGCGTCGCCGTCGTGGCGATCTGGTGGCAGGACACACCAGCGGGATCGGTCCGAGACCTGGGGACACGCCTGATTGCGGCCGGGCAGATCACGGGCTTGGCGGGGACCTACTTGGTCGTGATCGAGGTTCTGCTGATGGGCCATGTCCCGTCGCTCGACCGGTTCATTGGAACCGACAGGCTGGCCGTCTGGCACCGCCGCAACGGCGAGTACGTCGTCGTCCTTCTTGTCGGCCACGCGGTACTCACGGTGTGGGGATACGCGATTACTGGACGGACAGCACTTGTGCCGGAGACCAAGACTGTCGTCCTGTCCTATCCCGACATGCTCGCCGCGACGGTGGGGCTGGCTCTGTTCATCGTCGTCGCCGTCACGTCGGCCCGCGCCGCACGCCGCCACATGAGGTATCAGACCTGGTACTTCGTGCACCTATACGCGTACTTGGCGATCGCGCTGTCGTTCGCCCACCAGCTGGCAACAGGTGGCGACTTCGTCCAGCATCCCCTAAACCGCGCCCTCTGGGTGGCCATGTTCGCCGTCGCGGGCGCTCTGCTTGTGTGGTGCCGGCTCGTCGCTCCTGCGCGTGATGCCATTCGACACCGTCTTGTCGTGGCCGACGTCGTCCCCGAGGCTGGTGGCGCGCTCTCCGTCTACGTGACGGGGCAGCGGTTGTGGGAGCTCGAGGCGGAGCCCGGCCAGTACTTCCTGTGGCGCTTCCTCACCCGGGACAAATGGTGGCAGGCGCACCCGTTCTCGTTGTCCGCGGCTCCCAACGGGCGCTGGCTGCGTTTGACGGCGAAGGGCTCAGGGGACTTCACCGCTTCACTGGCGCAGCTCGAGCCCGGTGTCCGGGTTGTGGCCGAGGGGCCATTCGGAGCATTTACTCGCCACCGTCGCCGGCGGCGCAAGGTCCTCCTGGTCGGCGGTGGCATAGGGATCGCGCCGTTGCGTGCGCTGTTCGAGGGATTGGCCGCCGGGCCCGGCGATCTCACCCTTCTTTACCGCGCGTCCTCGGACGACGACGTCGTGTTCCGCCATGAGCTCGAGGACCTCGCCGACAAGCGGGGCGCGACCATTCATTATCTGGTGGGATCGCGAGCACAGACGCCAGACCTGTTGGACTCGCGTCACCTGCGTTCGCTGGTCGCCGATGTTGCCCACCACGACGTCTTCGTGTGCGGGCCGCCGGGGATGACGGCGCGGGTCGTGTCGTCGCTCCGCGATGCGCGCGTGCCAAGGCGGCACATCCATACCGAAGGCTTCGAGTACTGATGGGCACGGCTCCGTAATGCGCCGCGCCGTGCTCGCCGTCGTC
>JAFAUA010000238.1 GCA_019243595.1 Acidimicrobiia bacterium | reverse complement strand
CCCGCCGGTTCCGCCCACCGCGCCGACCGGAGGCCAAGAAGAACGGCCGCAACCGCGTCTCCACGACCTAACTCCGCCAACTCGCCATGGTTCGCGTCGTCAGACGACACAAACCATGGCGAGTTCGGTGAAAGGTCAGGCGGCGTGGCGGTAGCGGCGGACCGACAGCGCCGCGAACACCACGGTGATGCCGACCGTCCAGGCCAGGGCGGCCAGGACCTTGTCGAGCGTCGGGCCACCGAGCACCAGGGCCCGCACCGCGTTCACCGTCGCCGTCACCGGCTGGTGGTTGGCGTAGAGACGCAGCGGGCCGGGCATCGTCGCCGTCGACACGAAGGCGCTCGAGGCGAAGACGAACACAGCCATGAGCGGAAAGGACGCGGCCTGGGCCGCCTCGGCGTTGCCGGTGGTCAGCCCGATGTAGGCCATGATCCACGAGAAGGCGATGCCGAACAGCAGGAGCAGGAGGATCGCGCCCGCGAACTCCGGCACGCCCGTGTGGACGCGGAACCCGACAGCGAAGCCGACGATCACCATCAGGGCGATGACGAACAGGTTGCGAACCGCGTCGGCGATCGTGCGCCCGGCGAGCACGGCGGAGCGCGCCATGGGGAGCGAGCGGAAGCGCTCGATGAGGCCCGTCTGCAGGTCCATGGCCAGGCCGACGCCGGTGTTCATGGCGCCGAAGGTCACCGTCTGGACGAAGATGCCGGCCATCAGAAAGTCGACGTAGCGCACGCCCGGGACGCGGATAGCGCCCCCGAACACGTAGCGGAACATCAGCACGAAGATCACTGGCTGCACGGTCGAGAAGACGACCGTCGTCGGCACCCGGATCAATCCGATGAGGTTGCGGCGGGCGACCGCGAGTGCGTCGCTGACGACTGCAGTGACGGGGATTCGCAGGTCGGCGCCGTCGTCGACGACGACCTCGGGCAGGGGAAGGGTGATGGCGCTCATGCGGCACCTCGGCTTTCGTCAGGGTCAGAAGTAGGGGCGCTTCCGGTCAGCTGGAGGAACACGTCGTCGAGCGTGGGCTGACGAACGTTGAACGACTTGGGGGCGAGGTCGACGGCCTCGAGAAGGCGCACCACGTCGAGGAGCGCCCGCCCGCTGTCGGTCACGCCGATCGACACCGTTGCCTCGGCTTCGAGCAGCTCGGTCGGCCCGACGGCCGCCAGCTGGCGGGCGGCGATGCGCGCCCGGCGCACGGTGGGGAAGCGCACCTCGACGAGCGTGGTGCCCAGCGTCGCCTTGAGCTCGGACGCCGACCCCTCGGCGATGATCCGACCGTGGTCGATGACGACGATGTGGTCGGCCAGATGGTCGGCCTCCTCCAGGTACTGGGTCGTCAGCAGCAGCGTCGTGCCGTCGGACACCAGCTCGCTGATCAGCGCCCAGAGGTCGTTGCGGCCCTGGGGGTCGAGACCAGTCGTCGGCTCGTCGAGAAACAGCACAGGCGGGCGATGGATCAGGGCGGCTGCCAGGTCGAGCCGGCGGCGCATCCCGCCCGAGTACGTCCTCGCCGGGCGATCGGCGGCGTCGACGAGATCGAACCGCTCGAGCAGTTCACCGGTGCGGGCCGCGGTCGTCGACGGCGACTGACGGGTGAGCTGTCCGACCATGCGCAGGTTCTCCCGCGCCGTGAGGTTCTCGTCGACCGCCGCGTACTGACCGGCCAGTCCGATCGACGAGCGCACAGCGTTGGGCTGGCGCACGACGTCGAGACCGAGCACCGACGCCGATCCGGCGTCGGGCTGGAGCAGGGTGGTGAGGATGCGGACGGCAGTGGTCTTGCCGGCGCCGTTAGGGCCGAGCAGACCGAGCACGGTGCCGCGGGGGACTTCGAGGTCGATTCCGTCGAGGGCGGTGAGATCGCCGAAGCGCTTCACGATCCCTTCGACGACGATTGCATTGTTGGCGCTCATGAGTATTATTTAGTAGTCCCAACCATTTACTTGCGTCAAGTAGATCATCGAGGAATCTTAAATGAGTGTCACAAGTCACACGCCGGGTACCCTTTCCGGTGTGACGACCGCAGCAGGCGAGGAGGCCTGGCGTCTCCTGCAGGAACTGCTGATGAACAGCGGCGAGATGCAGTCCCGCATGCGCTCGGCGTGCGAGGCGATCGGCGGTCCGCCCAGCATCGTCAAGACGCTGTTCCATCTGCAGCCCGGCGACCCCGTCGCCATGCGTGACCTGGCCGACCACTTCGGCTGCGACGCCTCCTACATCACCGAGTTGGTCGACGGCCTCGAGGAGCAGGGCCTGGCAGTCCGCCAGCCGCATCCGACCGATCGCCGCGTCCGCACCGTCGTGCTCACCGACAAGGGCGCCGACGCACGGGACACCGTGCAGCAGGTGATGTGGCAGGTGCCCGCCGTGTTCGGTGCCCTCACTGGGGCGGAGCAGCGTCAGCTGCGTGACCTGGTACGCAAGCTGGTCGACGCCGACTCGAGTGCAGACGCGGCACACGCCGCCCTGCACGGCCGAGCGGCCGGCTAGCCCTCGCTCGGCGCCGGCGGGCGCCAGAAGGTCAGCAGGTAGAGCGCCGTCCCGCCGATGCCGACGATCGCCGCGACCAGCAGCGCCTTGTCATGCTCGAACGGGAAGGAAAAGCCGAAGGCCCGGTCGAGCGACCAACGGCCGGGTCCCACGGTGCCGAGCACGATGCCGAGCACCGCCAGCGTCATCACGTACTCCCAACCTTCGGTCGGCCGGGCGGTGATGAAGAAGCTCTTGTCGCGGTGATTGGTGATGAAGGCGACGAGCATGAGCGAGGCGACGGCGCCGTAGGCGGCCGACGTCAGGAAACCGAGGGCGAGCACGGGCCCGACGGCGATCTCGCTCCACGTCAACAACTGCGCCTGGAGTGCACCGTTGCGCAGTCCGATGCTCTCGAGCCAGTTGGCCATGCCAGGCCCCGACTGCAGCGCCTTCACATGGCGCCAGCCGTGGGCGAACATCACGACACCGACCCACACGCGCGCCGCCAACAGCGCGAAGTTCAATGCGTCTTCCAACTTTCCCGCCCCTCAGCTCAGATGAGTCCGATGTGGCTGATCGGCCACACCTGGAAGAACACACGCCCGACGATGAGATCGCCCGAGATTGAGCCGAAGTACCGGCTGTCTTCGGACACGCTGCGGTTGTCGCCCATCACCCAGTAGTGGTTGGGCGCGATCAGCGTCGGCGGCACGGGGCTTGTGATCGCCCCCGTCGGGACGTACGGCTCCTTGAGCATGCGGCCGTCGACGATGACGTGTCCGTCGCGGGCCTCCACCGTGTCGCCCGGCAGACCGATCACTCGCTTGACGAGGTCCTTCACCTCGGGCCCGGCGATCTCACGCGAGAGCGTCGGGGGACGTTTGAACACGACGATGTCCCCGCGGCGGACGTCGTGCAGCCGGTAGCTGAGCTTGCTCACCAGGACCCGGTCTCCCGGCTTCAAAGCCGGCGTCATCGACGGCGACGGGATGAAGAAGGACTGGAAGAGAAAGATCCTGATGATGAACCACATGCCGACCATCAGGCCCGCGGTTCCCGCCCACGACGCAACCCGACGCATGGGAAGTGCCAGCTGACGCCGGATGGACTCGCTGTCAGCGCCCGCCTCCTCGGTCTCGACGCGCGTCGCCCAGTCGGCACTGTCGGGCTCGGCGGCCGGCGGGGTTTGAGAGCGCGTAGGGGCGGGGCGGGTGAGGATGCCGACCGAGCTCGAGGACAACGGCGACGGTGACGACGGGGCGGCGGGTGCGGGGCGCGCGGGCTCTGGTGCAGGCGGAGCCGGAGGGGGAGGGGGCGCTGCGGCCGGGGGCGTCGGGGGAGTGATCGGCACCGCGGCAGGCCGGGCCTCGCGGGCGCCGCCGTCGCCGTCGGCCGGTTCCTCGGCCGCTACGGGCGTGAGCATCACCACGCCCGCAGGCGGCGAACCGAGAACCTCGAGGACCTCCTGGGCATGCTCGGCCGCCGCGACCCGCGTGACGCCGGTGCGACACGCGATGACGACGGCGTCGACCATCCACACCAGTTCGGAGGTGTCGTGCGCCGAGACCGGCGGCGCGTCGAGGATCACGAAGTCGGCGAGCGTGCGTGCCGAGGAGACGAAGTCGTGCTGGCGGGCGAGGAGAGCGGCTGGATTCTGCGTTGCCCGCCCGGCGCCGACCAGCCGCACGCCTTCCACGGACGTCGGAACTGCGACCTGTTCCATGGTGGCGGCGCCCAGCAGCACGTCGCTCAGCCCCGGACCGGCGTCGACGCCGAAGTGGTCGTGGGCGTTGGGTGCTCGCATGTCGCAGTCGATCACGAGCACCGACTTGCCGGTCTCGGCGACGATGGCGGCCAGGTTCACCGCGGTCGTCGTCTTGCCGTCGCCTGCGCTTGGCGACGTCACGAGAGCGGATGACAACTCGAGCGACGCCGGCCGTCCCGCTCCGTTGCGGCCCCGCGGGCGCCCGAGCCGGGCCAGCGACGTACGGACGTCACGGAACGCGTCGGCGGCGGCGGACAGGGGCTCGGTGGCGGCGACGATGCCGTCACCGTCGAAGGCCGGGACCTCGGCGAGCACCGCCAGGCCGAAGGCACGCTCGACGGCGGCCCGGCTGCGCAAGCGCCCTTCGATGCGTTCGACCACCAGCGCGACGGCGCATCCGAGGATCGCCAGCACGCCAGCGGCGAGCATCCAACCCGGCACCGTCGTCGGCGCCAGCCGATCGTGCTCGACCTTGTTCGCGGTCACGGGTCCGACCCGAGTGAGCGTCTGCACGCGCGGCAGGGCCAGGTTGGCGACCAGCGTGTCCTGAAGGTGGCGCAGGACGGCGTCGCGCTGGGCGCGGAGCACCTCCTGCTGGTCGATCGGCGCCTTGGCGGCGGCGGCCAGCTTGGCCTCGAGCCCCTTGAGCTGGTCTGCGACAGCGGTCTGGTCAGCGGCGACCGCGTCGGACGACTGCTTCGAGAGCGAGGCCTGCTGGTCGCCCAGGGCGTTACTGAGCTCGGCGGCAAACCCGTCGGCGAGTTGGCGAGCCTTGGACTTCGATGCGTAGGGCACCGTCGTGATCACGACCGTGTTGTCCCCTGGATTGGCCTGTGCCGTGATCTTGGAGGCGAGGTCCTGCTCGGAGTTGACGGCGTTGAGGCGCCCGACGGCCCGTGTGGTGACGAGAGGTGTGCGGGTGAGGGCGGCGGCGGCCGTCAGGTCCTGGACGAACTGATCTCGCGGTGGGTTGCCGGATTCGTCGAAGACAAGCGTGGCCGATCCCCGGTATTTCGGAGCCGGCCCGCGGCCGAGGACGGCGAGGGCGGCCAAGCCGACGACGACGACAGCAGCGATGATGAGCCACCGGCTGCGGAGTACTCGTGCCTGTTCGCTGACATCCATTGGGCGCGGGTTACTAACGATGGCGGTGGAGCTCTCCTCCGGGAGGGGACCCACGATTCTGCCGCATTTCGGGCGGCATCTCGGACGCGCGGGCGGGGTACGGTACGCGGGATGACCGACATCCCGCCCTCGGACGACGTCCACGAGCAGCAGCAAGAGGTGGTTCCCGAGGACCGGGACGACGTGCCTACGTCCGACCCCGAAGCGCCGGAGGCCGACGCCCTCGAGCAGGCCCAGGTCGTGCCCGGCGACGACGAGGACGAGATGCGGGGCTAGGAGCCGCCGCTAGCCGAGCGGCGGTGCCGGGTCAGCCGTTTCCGTGCTCCTGGGTGGCGATCCACGCAACGAAGGCGTCGACGTCCCCCGAGCCTTCCTGAGCGATGTAGGTCTCGGCCCACTCGCGGATCTGCTCGTCGGTGAATCCGCGTGCGCTCAACTTCTCTCGTGCCTCGTCGGCGAGGATGCGGGCGCCTTCCTCGTGCGAAGGGTCGGCAACCCGCTCGGGCACGCCCGCCTCGTGTGGTTCCTCGGGTGTCAGGTCCGTCACGCCTTGCGAAGCTAGCTTTCCCCCGTCGATGGGACCGAGGCCAGAGACCCCGCGAATCACACCGATCGCTCCTGAGGATCGGGACGACCAGACGCGCGAGTTGCTGGGGGATCTCGGTGTGACCGGGCCGGCGTCCAACATCTTCGACACCCTCGTACGCCACCCCGGTCTGTTCAGGAAGTGGCTTCCGTTCGGCGGCAAGCTCCTCAGCGGCAAGCTGCCGCCTCGGGATCGTGAGTTGCTCATCCTCCGCACCGGCTGGCTGAGCCGTTCGGCGTACGAGTGGGGTCAGCACGTGCTGATTGCTCGGTCTGTCGGCGTGACCGACGAGGAGATCGACCGGGTCGTGGAAGGCGCAGCCGCCGACGGATGGGACCCGTTCGAGCAGACGCTGCTGCGAGCGGCCGACGAGCTCCACGACGACGCATGTATCAGCGAGGCCACATGGGCCGCGCTCAGCGAGCGATACGACCAACGGCAGTTGATCGAGGTACCGATGCTTGTCGGCCACTATCACATGGTCGCCTTCACGCTGAACACGCTTGGCGTGCAGCGCGAGGAGGGAGTACCGGGGCTTCCTGAGAGGTCGTAGTGGGGCGGCGACTCGCGATCGTGCTCGTTGCGTGCGCCGTCCTCTTCGGAGCGTGCGGCCAGAGCGGGAAGAGCGTGGAGTCGCTCGGGTCCCAACGCCGTCAGCTCCTGATCAACGACCAGCCGACGCCGCTGTGTCTCACGTTGGCCGCGACGCTCGCCCAGCAGAACGAGGGGTTGTCTGACCGTGACGTCCTGCCGCCGAACGAGGGGATGGCGTTCCTCTTCCAGAACTCGTACGCCCATCAGTTCTGGATGAAGAACACCCACTTCCCACTGGCAATTCTCTGGGTCTCAGGCGACGGTCGGATCCGGGGCTCCAACGTGATGGCGGCCGACACGACCACGCTGTATCCGTCGCCCGGTCCAATCACCACGGCGATCGAGCTGAATCCCCGGGAGTGGGCACCGCTCGCCGCCTCGGCCCACACGGCGACCCTCGGCCCGGTCTGTCCCGGAACACTCACCGCCGGACGCCCGGGGACGAAGCCCGCGCAGTTCTAACCGCGGGCGCTCCCCATAACCTGAGCCGGTGGCCCAGGCAACCCTCGCTCCCGACGTTGACGATCGTCGCGACGGCGACGACGTCGTCATTCGCACCACGGACCTCACCAAGGTCTATCCCGGCATGGACCGGCCAGCCGTCGACAACCTGAATCTCGAGGTCCGGCGCGGCGAGATCTTCGGCCTGCTCGGGCCCAACGGTGCAGGCAAGACGACGACCGGCGGCATGCTGACGACGATGGTGGTTCCCACGTCGGGCGGCGCTGTCGTCGGCGACATCGACGTCGTCCGCCACCCGGCGCTGGCCAAGCAGGCGATCGGCGTGGTGCCCCAGCAGAACACGCTCGACCGTGCGCTCACCGTGTGGGAGAACCTGTACTTCCACGGCCGCTTCTTCGGCATGTCCGCCGCCGACTCCCGTCAGGCCGCCCACGAGCTGCTCGAGGAGTTCCACCTGGCGCGGTGGGGCACGGCGCCGGTGATGTCGCTGTCGGGCGGGATGGCGCAACGCCTCATGGTGGCGAGGGCAATCCTGCACCGGCCCGAGATCGTCTTCCTCGACGAGCCCACCGCCGGTCTCGATCCTCAGAGCCGGCTCGCGCTGTGGGAGATCCTCCAGCGACTGCACTCAGGCGGACAGACGATCCTGCTCACCACGCACTACATGGAGGAGGCCGACCAGCTCTGTGACCGGGTGGCGATCATGGACCACGGTCACATCCTCGCCCTCGACACGCCCGAGGGTCTGAAGGAAGGCGTCGACGCCGACACGATTGTCTCGGTGCGGGCGAGCGGCGACCTCGACAAGCTGGAGAAGGCGCTCGGCCGTCGCAAGATCGTCACCGGTGTCGTGCACCTCGACGGTGAACTCCGTGTTCACGTGAAGGGCGCGACCGAGGCGCTGCCGATCGTGCTCGACACCGTCAGCAAGAGCGGGTCCCGCCTCATCGACCTGACGATCAACGAGCCCACGCTCGAGACCGTCTTCATCAGCCTCACTGGCAAGGAGCTCCGCGACTGATGGCGACAACATCTCAACTGGCCACCGCAACGACAACGGCGAAGGTTCCTGGCTACAGAGGAGCCGAGCTCGGCCGCTCCACCGTCCAGGCCAGCCGTAGCGCCTTCGGTGGGCTGCTGCTGCGAGATCTCACGGTGCTGAAGAAGAACCTCAAGGAGTTCCTGCCCCGCACGATCCTGCAGCCGTTCCTGCTGGTGTTCGTGTTCTTGTACGTGTTCCCGACCATCGGCCAGGGCATCGGGAGCGGCCGGGGAGCGGCCGGAGAGTCGGCGTTCGCCACCGTGCTGATCGCCGGCGTCGTCGGCCTGTCGATCATGTTCCAGGGCATCCAGTCCGTGGCGCTGCCGATGGTGCAGGAGTTCGGCTACACGCGCGAGATCGAGGACCGGGTGATGGCGCCGCTGCCGGTGTCCTTCGTCGCCATCGAAAAGATCACCGCTGGCGCCCTGCAGGGCCTGCTGGCGGCGCTGATCGTGTTCCCGATCGCCTGGGTGGTGCACTCCAAGGACATCCACGTGCACCTGTCGGTGCACTGGCTGCAGCTGCTGATCATGATCCCGTTGGCCTGCATCATGTGCTCGTCGCTGGGCATGAC
>JAFAUA010000223.1 GCA_019243595.1 Acidimicrobiia bacterium | reverse complement strand
TGGTCCCGCGTCGTCCACCGCAGGCCTCCCACCTCTGGCCGCGGCAGCGCCGCGATCAGCGACAGGACATCGTCAGGGGGCCAGACGGCAACGAACAGCCGGGGCACCCCCGACGGCTTACCGCGTCGTCGTGGTGGTTGAAGACGTTGTGGTCGTCGGCGATGCCGGGTCGACCGTGACGTTGACCGTCCTCTCCCCATTGCTTGAGTAGGGGCCGGCGAACCCGCAGAAGGTCACGGTCGAGGTGGCGCTGAACCGGGCGGTGTACGTGCCCGGACTCGTATAGGTGTGGGGCACCCCCGCACCCTCGGGATCGCCGAGCTGTTCGAACCCGGGCCTCCGCGGGGGAGGGTCCCATGGGCCGAACATCGGACCGCAATAAGGATCGTCCGACGACGCGACGCTTCGGGCGCACCCACCGCCATCGCCGAAGATCGTGCAGTCGTCGGGAAAGAAGCTGGCGTCGGGGTCCTTGTAGGTCACGTGGAACGTGACGACGTCGCCGACCCGCGGGTGGATCGGGGAATACGAGACCTCCACCGTCAACGGCGCGTTCGGGCCCGGGTCTCGATCCCAGCGGAAGGGGCCGCATTTCGGGTCGCTGCTGTTGTGGCATGCGAGCGAGGTCGTTGTCGTCGTGGTCGACCTGGGCACAGATGAGGAGGACGTCGACGTTGCCGCCACGACGACCGGGGCGGATTCGGCGACCGTTGTCGTTGTCGTTGTCGGGAATGCCGAAGCGGGCGACGCGACGGCTGTCTTCGAGAACGAGGGCCGGTCGCCGCCCACCGAGGTCGCAGCCGACACGCCCGAGAGACCGGTGATGGCGGCGAGGACGCCGACGACTGCTATCGACCGCCGTCGCCGATCGCCGCCCATGCGCCCCCCTCCGAAAGCAACCCCAATCAGAAGAACGCCCGAGAACGGCGCGGATGACGTACCGCTCGCAATTGACGCCGATGGGCGATGACGCCCATAGCCCTTCTGCTAGGGCAGCACCCGCCCCTGGCGGTCAGCGTTGGCGCCCGCCCAGTCGCCGACGGCTGAGGTGCCGCCGTACGTCCGCAGGTCGAGCACCCGGGTCACCGTGCCGTGCACGCCGGTGAGTCGGAAACCGCCCAGGTAGCGGGCCGACAGGTAGTTCGCCCGCCACGGCGCCTCGACGGGGATGTGCTGGGCGATCGGGCCCGTGAGCAGCCGCTGCAAAGCGTCGGCCCGGACAGCGCGACTGGGGCTGAGCCAGCGGTCGAACCAGGCCAGCGTGTAGTAGCCGATGGTGTGCCGCCCGTAGCTAGTGGCCATCGAGATGAACGGGATGTAGCTCCATTCGAGGTGCGTGCCGCCCCGGATGCTGAACGCGTACGTATCCAGTCCGGCCGCCGTCCACTTATCGAACGCGCCGAGGTGGGCCTTGGGATCGGGCGCCTGCGGTGCGGGCTGGGGGTTGAGGAAGTAGCCGTCGGCCTCCTGATCCATGCCGGGCACGACGGGGGTGACCGAGCCGGTCAAGGCGTCGAACCCGATGACGGTGCGGATCGGATAGCTCTGCCCGTGGCAGTCCGGCACGGTCTTCCAGACGGTGCCCTCGTCCGAGCACTGCTGCACGACGCTGACCGCCGTCGCCCCGAGCGAGTGTCCGGCGATGCCGAGCTGCGTGCGGTCGAGGACGCCGTAGCCGGGGTTCACGAAATCGAGCTGCTCGGCCGGTCCGCGACCTGCCTTCGCGGCGGCCACGTCAGCGGCGCTCCAACCCACCGGCACGTACGGCGCCGACGGCGTCGACTCGAAGAAGCGGATGGCGTCGATCGTGCCGTCAACGAACACCGGCTGCTGCTGGGCCGGGAACCCGTTGGTGTTCGGCGTCTTGTCCCCGGGCGCGTGGCCGAAGCCCTCGCTCTCGCCTTGGCCCTGCACGTCGAACGTCATCACTTCGTACCCGGCGCGGGCGAGGATCTGGGCCAGCCACTGGTACATGCCCTCGGTCGCCTGGATCGACCCAGTCGTGATCACGATGCCGGGCCGGCGACCGCTCCCCTCGTCCCCCCAGATGTGACCCGACGGCTTGGCCCCCGTGCGGGCGAGGAACTCGACGCGACGCGACGGCATGGCGTTGTAGACCTCGGGGTCGCCGACCGACCCGCCCGGGATCCATTGACCGAGCCCAGTGTGGAGACGGCCGTTGCCGAGGTCGGACAGCTGGATGCCGAGGGCGGCCAGATACGACTGGGCGGTCGCCTGCATCATCGCTTCGTGCCACTCGGGCCGA
The DNA here is from genome assembly GCA_019243595.1 of Acidimicrobiia bacterium. Lineage (GTDB taxonomy): Bacteria > Actinomycetota > Acidimicrobiia > Acidimicrobiales > AC-14 > CADDZP01. Next base: position 308 of record JAFAUA010000223.1, on the reverse strand, counting down.
GTGAGGTCGGCCATGTGGCGACCTGTGCTGCGGCTGACGTTGTCCAGGTCGTGCTGGGCGTAGGCGGGATCGGAGTAGTCGTTCCCGGCGAGCACGGCCGGCGCGGCGAGCGCCCCGAGCACGAGCGCGACGACAGACGCGATGAGGAGACGGCGACGCATATATGGCGTTCTTCTACGGCCGAACGCCCCGTTCCTCCCTTATGCGCCTGCCCGTGCGATCAGGCGGCGGCGGAGGAAGTCGAGGAGGGAGATGTTGGCGAACTGGCGGACCTGGTCGCGGGCGCCCGGCAGACGGATGTGCACGGC
>JAFAUA010000091.1 GCA_019243595.1 Acidimicrobiia bacterium | reverse complement strand
GGGTCCCGGGGTTCGAGCTCGTCGGGGTCGACGAGCAGAGCTACGAGGTCAGACGCAGGTCCGACCAGGTCGTGTTACCGGATCGCTTCGACGAGTCCGAAGTGCTTCCCGAAACCGAGCTCTAGGTTTCGCCTACCGACCGGTCGCTTCGCGAGCAATTGTGCCGCCTCCGGCGGCGCTGATTCGCTTGGCCGTAATGGCGTCGGCTTAGGTGTGACGCCCTCAGCGGCCGCAGCGTTTCGCGGTCGTCCACTGGTCCCAGCCGGCCTGCTGTTGGAGTCTGACGGCCGCCGCATCCTGCTCAGCAGGCGGGGCGTCGCTCGCCGTGCCTGAGTAGCCCATGGCGTGCCAGGTCGAATCGAGGAACTGGTAGGCCCCACCACCCGGCGCGCTGTAGTTGTCGCCGGACTCGAGCGCGCGGATGCAGTCCCACGTGCCCCCCGGCCGGGCGCCGCGCCGTGCAGCGGCGTCGCGACGGGCCTGATCGGCGGCGACAAGGGCGGCGAGCTCGCCGTTGACGCGGGCGAGCAGGGCGCGCATCGAGGCGTCGGCCTTCAGCAGGGCGGCCTGCTCGGCCGCCAGGCTGGCCACGGTCGCTCGCCGGTCGGCCTCCAGACGCTGGAGCGACGCTTGCTTGCTTCCGAGGTCCTGGCGAGCTGCGATCAGCGCGTCGGCAACGGCCTTGTCCTCGCCCGCGGCGAGCGACGCGTAGTGGTTGCGGACCGGGAGGTCGGCGCCCTTGCTGTCGGCGAGCTGTTGCACAACGGAGAGGGAGCCGCCGTGGACGTAGGCGTCGACGGCCTGGTTGGCGAGCTGGCCCTTGGCGTTGGCGAAGCGCTGGTTGGCGGCGCCGAGCATGCCGTTCGCCTGGGCGAGCGCCGCGTCGGTCGCGGCCAGCTTCGCCTTGGCCTCGTAGAGCTGGGCCATCACCGCTGCGATGTGCTGAGCGGCGGCATCGATCTGGGCCGACAGACGGGCGGCCTCGGCCTTCGTGCCGCCGAGGGTTCCGGCGGACGAGCTCGCCGTGCCGCCAGCGAGGGCGGCGGCGGTGACCGCCACACAGACGACTGCACGGAGTGATCGTCGTTGGAAACCCATGTCAGGACGCGCGCCGACCTCAACAAGAGGTGCGGGGAGCGCGGGCGACCCTAGTCAGCGGTCACAGGCTGTTGCCAAACACTATTGCTACCTGGATGCAATAGGTGGCAGAGTGTGGGAACGTGGGAGCCTTCAGCGTCGGCCTCGTCCTCACCGCCTTCGGGTTCGGCTTTCGGCACGGCATCGACTGGGACCACATCGCGGCCCTCACCGACATCACCGGGTCCCAGGAGAACGCCCGCCGGTCGATGGTGCTGGCGACCATGTACGCCCTGGGCCACGCCCTGGTGGTCTTCGCCCTCGGCGTCGCAGCCATCGCCGCCGCCGAACAACTGCCGTCCTCGGTCGACGGCGTGATGGAGCGGATCGTGGGCGCCACCCTCGTGGCCCTCGGGGTGTACGTGATCGTGTCGCTCATCCGCCAGGGCCGGGACTTCCGCATGCGCAGCCGCTGGATGCTCGTCTTCGCCGGCGTGCGGCGGGCCGCCCGGCGGATCCGTCAGTGGGGCGGGGACGCGGAGTTCGTCGAGATCACCCATGACCACCCGCACGACCCCGCCCAGCCCCATCCTGACGCCCATCTGGTCGAGGCAGCCGGGGGCGCCGCGCCCGCGACGTCCGTCGTCACCCAGCACCGCCACGGCCACCGCCACATCGGGCCTGTCCCCGATGATCCTTTCCCGGCCTACGGCAAGCCGACTGCGTTCGGCGTGGGCATGATCCACGGGGTGGGCGCCGAGACGCCCACCCAGGTCCTGCTCTTCGTGGCCGCCGCAGGCGCCGGCGGAACGACCGAGGGCATCGTGCTGCTCGTGTGCTTCCTCGTCGGACTGCTTTCGTCGAACTCGTTGATCGCGCTCGCCGGCACGTTCGGGTTCCTGGGCGCGTCGCGCAACTGGCGGGTGTATGTCGGCGTCTCACTCGTGACCGCCACCTTCAGCCTGGTGATCGGCACCGTGTTCCTGTCCGGGCACGCCACCGTGCTGCCCGCCTTCTTCGGCGGATGACGGGGATGGCCAGCTATGCGGTCGACGACATCCTCGACCGGCTGCGAGCCGCGGGCGGACGCATCACCTCGGCGCGCCGGGCGCTCGTGACCGCCCTGCTCGCACACGATGGCCATCCGAGCGCCGAGGCCCTGGCCGAGGCCGTGCAGGCCCGCCAGCCCGACGTCCACCAAACGACGATCTACCGGATCCTCGACGACCTCGAACGGCTCGGCATCGTCGAGCACACCCATCTGGGCCACGGGCCCGCCGTGTACCACCTCAGCGAAACGGCCCACCCCCACGTCGTCTGCGACCGCTGCGGCGCGGTGATCCAGGTCGACCGCAAGGCATTCGAGTCCCTCGCCCACACGCTGCTCGACGACTACGACTTCGTGCTCCAGCCCGGGCACTTCGCGGTTACCGGCAGGTGCCGGACCTGCGTCGGCGAATAATCCCGTCGTGAGGAAGGGCTGGGTCGTCGCGACTGCGGTCGCGGTCTTGGGACTGCTGGCCGTCGTGCCCGCCACCCGGGCGCGGGCCGCGGGACCGACGTTCAGCGATGCCGCGGGCATCCACGTCGTGTCGTCGAGCAGCATCGACAGTCGTCAGTACAACGTGCAGGTGTCCACGCCCGCGTTGGGCCGGACCGTCGACGTGCGCATCCTCGTGCCGTCGGGCTACGACACCAGCGCCGCGCGCTACCCCGTCCTCTACCTTTTCCACGGCACGAGCGGGCGGGCGTCGGACTGGGTGAAGCTCGGCGACGCCGAGGCGGCGACCGCCGGCGTGGGCCTCATCACGGTCATGCCCGACGCCGGCTTCAACGGCGACGGCGGCGGCTGGTTCACCAACTGGTACGACACCAAGACCAAAGAGGGCCCGTCGCAGTGGGAGACGTTCCACGTCAACCAGCTGATCCCCTGGGTCGACGCCAACCTGCGCACGATCACCTCGCGGAACGGCCGGGCAGTCGCCGGCCTGTCCCAGGGCGGCTTCGGGTCGATGACGTATGCGGCGAGGCACCCCGACACCTTCTCGTCTGTGGCGTCCTTCTCCGGCGCGCCCGACATCGACTACAACCCGGTCACCGCTCTGGGCGCCTCGGCGATCATCGAGGCCACGGCAGTCGGCCTCGACGGCGTCGAGCCCGACGCCATGTTCGGGCCGCGAGCGACCAACGAGATCAACTGGCAGGGCCACGACCCCGCCGACCTGGTCACCAACCTCAACGGCGTCGACGTCTCGTTGTGGACGGCCAACGGCTTGCCCGGCCCCCTCGACCCGCCGACGCCCAACCCAGGAGCCGGCGGCATCGAGGCGGCCACCCACGGGTCGACGGTGAGCTTCGAGCAGCGGGCATCGATGCAGAGCGTCCCGATCCACGTCAACGACTACGGCAACGGCACCCACACGTGGCCGTACTGGGCCCGCGACCTCAAGCAGTACCTGCCGCAGATGATGGCGACGTTCGCCAATCCCCCGGTGCCGCTCTGGACCTCCTACCAGTCCATCGACCAGTCCTGGTCGCAGTGGGGCTGGTCGGTCTCGGTGCAGCGTTCGGCGGCCCAGCAGTTCAGCTCGCTGATCGACGCCTCCGCCGACTCGTTCATGCTGTCGGGAGCGGGCACGGCCACGGTCGTGACGCCGGCGTTCTACCCACCGGGGGCGGTCGAGCACGTCACGATCTCCCCGACGACTGGCATCACGAGGACGACGGCCACCGCCGACGGCGCCGGCCGCCTTCACCTGACCGTGCCCCTGGGGCCCGATGTTCCGCCGCCCCTGGGCAGCGCCGCCGTGATCGGCGTCCCCGGCGTCCCGCCGTGGCCCCTGACCATGGTCACGATCAGCGCCGCCTGATCGACGGCCTTCAAACGCGCTCGCGGCGCTCTACGATTTCTCTCAGGGTCGGCTCAGGGACCCTTCAGTGCAGGCGACGACGCTTGAGGAGGTCTGAAGGCGCTCGCAGAGGGGAGGCCGTCCATGGAGCAGGCACCCATGCGGGTGCTGGTGGTCGACGACGAGAGCTACATCACCGACCTCGTCGGCACCGCCCTGCGCTACGAAGGTTTCCAGGTCGAGGAAGCCACCGGCGGCCGGGCGGCCATGGCGGCCGCCACCCAGTTCCGCCCCGACATCGTGATCCTCGACGTGATGCTCCCCGACCTCGACGGCTTCGAGGTCACCCGTCGACTCCGCTCCGAAGGCTTCCGCGCCCCGGTGCTGTTCCTGACCGCCAAGGACGCGACTGAGGACAAGGTCGTCGGCCTGACGATCGGCGGCGACGACTACCTCACGAAGCCGTTCGCCCTCGACGAGCTGATCGCCCGGGTGCGCGCCATCCTCCGGCGCACGGGTGCCGGCGACAGCGACGAGTCGCTGCGCTTCGCCGATCTGGTGATGGACGAGGACACCCACGAGGTCTGGCGGGGCGACACGCCCGTGCAGCTCACCCCCACCGAGTTCAAGCTGCTGCGCTACTTCCTGCTCAACCCGCGGCGGGTGCTCTCCAAGACGCAGCTCCTCGAGCATGTGTGGGAGTACGACTTCGGCGGCGACCCCAACATCCTGGAGACCTACATCTCCTACCTGCGCAAGAAGCTGAACGCCGCCGGGCCGCCCGTGATCCAGACCGTGCGAGGCGTCGGGTACAGCCTGCGCCTGGCGGGCTAACGGCTGGTTGACGTGTCGCTGCGCGCCCGGCTGGTGGCCGTGGCGTCGGCCCTCGTCGTGGTCGGCCTCGTCGTCGCCGCCTTCGTCAGCTACACGGCGCTGCGCTCGTCGCTTCTGAAGCGGGTCGATCAGCAGCTGGTCACGCTCGACCGGCGCGTGCAGAACCAGGTCCTGCGCGGCGACGTCAACTCGATCGGCCGCTTCGCCGGATTCGACACCGTGGCCGGGTCGCCGCCGTTCTTCCAGGTCCGCGACGCCGACGGCACCGTTCTCGGCAGCGTCGTCTTCCGCCCGCCGGGTGAGCGGACGTACACGCCACAGCTGCCGCAGCACCTCCCTGCCGTACCCGTCGACACCGACCCGAGCCCGGGCGGGCCGAGCAAGGCGTTCACCGTCTCGGCCGCCGAGTCGGGTGGGCCGGCCTTCCGAGTCAGCGTGTCATCGCTGGGGGTGACGGGCCAGACCCTGATCGTCGCCCTGCCGCTCCGCGACGTGAGCAACACCCTCGGCCGCTTCCGGAACATCGAGCTGCTGGTCACCGTCGCCGTCGCTCTCGCCGTTGCCGGTCTCGGATGGTGGCTGGTGCGGGTCTCCATGCGCCCACTCGAGGGGATGGTCGCCACCGCCGACGCCATCGCCGCCGGCGACCTCAGCCGCCGCGTCTCCCCCGCCGACGACGAGACCGAGGTCGGGCGCCTGGGCCTGGCCCTCAACACCATGCTCGAGGGCATCGAGAACGCTTTCGACGAACAGCAGCGGAGCGAGGACCGACTGCGGCGGTTCGTCGCCGACGCGTCCCACGAGCTGCGCACGCCGCTGACGTCGATCCGCGGCTACGCCGAGCTGTTCCGGCGGGGTGCGGCCACCAGACCCGACGACCTGGCCAAGGCCATGGCGCGCATCGAGGGCGAAGCCGAGCGCATGGGCGTGCTCGTCGAGGAGATGCTGCTGCTCGCCCGCCTCGACCAGGGCCGGCCCCTCGACCGCCAGCCCGTCGACCTGTCGGCCATGGCCGCCGAGGTCGTCGCCGATGCGCGGGTCGTGGAGCCCACCCGGTCCATCGAGCTCGACGTGCTCGAGCCCGTGCAGGTCGTCGGCGACGGAGCCCGCCTCCGCCAGGTCTTCGACAACCTGATCACGAACATCCGCACGCACACGCCGCCGGGCACGCCGGCGACGGTGCAGGTGCGCGGGGACGGCTCGAACGCCGTCGTCGTCGTCGAAGACCGGGGTCCGGGAATGACCGAGGACCAGGCGGCCCGCGCCTTCGAGCGCTTCTACCGGGTCGACCCCTCGCGCGCCCGCACGAGCGGCGGCGCCGGCCTCGGCCTGTCGATCGTCAGCGCCATCGTCGCCGCCCACCACGGGTCGGTGGCGCTGGATTCAACGCCTGGCCAGGGCGCGCGGTTCACGATCACCCTTCCGGTCGACGGACCGCCCCCGGCCTTGGCAGTTGAAGACCGCTCAGTGAGCGAGGACGACGAGGAACTCGATCAACCCGTGGTCCTCGGTGCTGACCGGGCCGAAGCTGGGGTTGGGGATGCTCCAGTCGGCGAAGGTGACGGGGACCGAGCCGCTGACCCGGATGGTGTTGCCTGATCGCTCGGCCTGGAGATCGGCCACCGCCGGCTTGGTGACGCCGTGGAGCGTGAGGTCGCCGGTTGCCTTGACCGACACCCGGCCGGTGGTCGACGGCAGATCGATGGGCTGGGTCAGCCGGAACGTCGCCGTCGGGGTGCTCGAGGTGTCCATGATGCGGTGCTGGAACTGGCTGTCGCGCCGGCTCTGGTCGCTCGCCACCTGCGTCAGATCGACGACGACGTTGGCGGCACTGACCTTGGTGCCCGCGATCGTGGCGTCGCCGGTGACGGCGGTCGTGCGCCCGACGGCCTCGTTGTTCTGACCGAACAGCACCTCCTTGACGCGGTAGCCGGCCTGCGAACCGGTCGTGACCTTCCATGTCCCGTCGAGGGGAACGCTCGCCGCGCTGGCGTCGGCGCTCGCGTCCGTGGTTGGCGTCGAGCCCTGCGACGACAGGCTCAGGCGCTTGGGCGCCTTGCCTTCGACGAAGTGGAGGTAGACGTAGGGGCCGGCGACGGCGAGCACCGCCACCACGACCACGCCGAGCAGGAGCCATCTCTTCCAACCGCGCATGGCCAAGATCTAGTCAGAAAGGCTGGGAGCGAACGCCGGGTTTCCTCAGATCAAGCTGGGAGCTAGTCGACCAGGGCCTGGTAGACGAGCTGCTTGAGCTGTGGCCGAATCGGATAGGTGCTCGACGGCAGCAGCTGGGTGAAGAACAGCGCCGTGATCTGCTCGACGGGATCGATCCAAAAGGCCGTGCTCGCGGCGCCGCCCCACGCGTACTCGCCGGGGCTGGCGAGCACCTTGTTCTTCACGGGATCGGCGAGCACCGAGAAGCCGAGGCCGAACCCGGTGCCGTCGAACGTGGTCTCGGAGAACAGGGGCCGGCCGATGGCCTCGAGGTCGACGCCGCCGGGAAGATGGTTCTCGGCCATGTAGCGAACGGTCCGGCTACCGAGGAGGCGCACGCCGTCGAGCTCGCCCTCGTTGAGCAGCATCTGGGTGAAGCGGTGATAGTCGGCGGCCGTCGCCACCAGTCCGCCGCCGCCCGAGAACGCGCTGGGGCGGGTGAAGGCGAGGTCACCGAGGAGGTCGAGCCGCGTCGCCCGTCCGGTCGTCGGGTCGGGCATGTAGAGGGCACCGAGGCGTTCGGCGTCGGACCCGTCGACCCAGAACGCGGTGTTGTCCATGCCGAGCGGACGGCAGATGCGTTCCTCGAAGAAGGCGTCGAGGGACTGACCTGACACGACTTCGACGACGCGGCCGAGGACGTCGGTGGACACGCCGTAGTTCCACTCCGTCCCCGGTTGGAAGAGGAGCGGGAAGGAGGCCCACGCGTCACAGCACGCGGCCAAATCCATCCCCGGTGGGCTCCCCCACTCGAAGCCCGCGGCCCGGTACATGGCGTCGACCGGATGGTTGTAGTGGAAGCCGTAGGTGAGTCCCGACATGTGGGTGAGCAGGTGCCAGATGCGCACGGGCTCGGTGGCGGGCTCGGTGACGGGGTTGACGCTGGAGCCCTGCTTGTAGACGCGAACGCCGGCGAAGGACGGGATGAAGCGGCTCACGGGGTCCTTCAGCTCGAAGGCACCCTCCTCGTAGAGCATCATCGCCGCGACCGACGTGACCGGCTTGGTCATCGAGTAGATGCGCCAGACAGAGTCGAGCTCGACGGGGAGCCCCGCTTCCACGTCGCGCTGGCCGTAGGCGCTGAGGTGGACAACGCGTCCGGCGCGCGTCACGACGATGAGCCAGCCGGGGAGACGGCCGTCGTCGACATAGCCGGCGAAGTGGCGGTCGATGCGCTGCAACCGATCGGCGTCGAATCCTGCCTCAGCCGGATCGATCTCGACCTTCAGTTCACTCACCACACAAAAACGTAGCCGCCTACAGTTCGCGCCATGGCCTCGACGCTCGACCAGACGCTGCCGGCTGACGCGTGGGAGGTGGCGGGGAACCCCTATCTGGCGGGGCTCTATGCGCCGGTCGGCGAGGAGCGCACCGACGACGGCCTCGAGGTCATCGGCGAGCTGCCGCCCGACCTCGACGGGGTCTACCTGCGCAACGGTCCCAACCCGCAGTTCGCGCCGTCGGGGCGGTACCACTGGTTCGACGGCGACGGCATGGTGCACGCTGTCCGCTTCCACGAGGGCCGAGCGTCGTATCGGAACCGCTGGGTGCGGACGCGGGGCTTCGTCGACGAGCACACTGTCGGTCGACCCCTCTGGAGCGGCGTCATCGAGCCTCGTGCCGACAACCCGCCCGACGAGCATTTGCGCCTGAAGGACACGGCCAACACGGATCTCGTGTGGTTTCGGGACCGGGTGCACGCCCTCTGGTACCTGAGCGGCGAGGCGTACGCGCTGGATGCACTGTCGCTGGAGTCCCTGGGCGCCGACGATTTCGCGGGCACGCTCCCCTGCCGCATGTCGGCGCACGCCAAGGTCGACGAGCGCACCGGTGAGCTCTTGTTCTTCGACTACGGCCCGGTGCGGCCGTACATGCGCTACGGCGTCATCGGCCCGACGGGTCTCGTCACCCATCTCGTCGAGATCGACCTTCCCGGTCCGAGGATGCCCCACGACATGGCTGCGACCGAGCACCACTCGATCCTGATGGACCTGCCGCTCGTCGCCGACATGGAAGCGGCGCGCCAGGGTCGCCACAAGATCGTGTTCGATCCCTCGTTGGCGGCGCGCTTCGGCGTCATCCCGCGGCGCGGCGCCGGCGACGAGATCCGGTGGTTCGAGGCCGAGCCCTGCTACGTGTACCACTCGATCAACGCGTGGGAGGACGGCGACGAGGTCGTCCTCGATCTGTGCCGGGTGAACAAGCCCGCGCCCCGCGCCGACGCCGCCGGCCCGCTCGCAAGGATGCTGTCGTACCTGCGGCTCGACGCCCAGCTGTACCGCTACCGCTTCAACATGCGGACCGGCGCGGTCTCCGAGGGCCCGCTCGACGACGACAACACCGAGTTCCCGACGATGAACCTGGCGATGCTCGGGCGCCCCACTCGGTTCGCCTACGCCATGCGCATCTCGCCGGAGCCGACGCTGCTGTTCGATGGCATCGTCAAGTACGACACCGCGTCAGGTGCCCAGGACCGGCACTGGTTCGGCCCCGGCCGATGGGGCAGCGAGGCCCCGTTCGCGGCGCGCCGCGGTGCCACGTCGGAGGACGACGGCTACCTCGTCTCCTTCGTCCACGACGAGAACTTGGACCGGTCAGAGGTCGTGGTGCTCGACGCCGCCGATCTCGCGGCCGGGCCGGTGGCGCGTGTGCTCCTGCCGGCGCGGGTGCCCCTCGGCTTCCACGCCACGTGGGTCAGAGGCGACCAGCTGCCCTAGTCAGTCCTTCAGCTCGATGATGATCTCTCTGTAGGGCTCGTTGCCGACGTTGCGGGCGGTCTCGACGCCGCCGCGCTCCACGAAGACGGTCATGCCGGGGATGACCTCGGCCTCGAGATAGTCCTTGTACGGGCCGTCGGTATCGGACTCGGGGATGACGGCGACGCGGTCACCGGAGAGCTGGATCAGCAGATGGTCGAGCTCGTGGCGGTGAGGCGGGCTGTCTTCGCCCGGCGCCAGTCTGAGCTCCCACACCTTGACCCGGTCGTTCTCGAAGAGGAGCCGGGTCCCGACGCCTCCGAGCACACGCTCGCCCATCGCGTCCAGAGCCTAAGTTCTGACGGGATGGAGCTGCTGATTGGGGACGTGTTCCGGAACGTGGCCCGCGCGACTCCCGACGGGTTGGCGGCGGTGCTGGGTGACCGGACGATGACCTTCGGGGACATCGACCGCACCTCCAATCGGATCGCGCGCGTGCTCCAGTCGCGCGGGCTCGGCCGCGGCGACCGGGTCGCGGTGTGGTCGGCAACCACACTCGACGTCATCCCGTTGTTCGCAGCGCTGGCGAAGCTCGGCGTTGTCTTCGCCCCGATGAATCCAGCGCTTTCGATCGACGAGGCCGTCGAGACCGCAGCGAGTGCACGCCCGGCGTTGCTCGTCGTCGACGACGGTCGGACCGATGCGGAGGCGGTGGCCGCCAAGGCCGAGGCGCCGCTTGTCACCCTTGCCTCACTCCTCGCGGAGTCCGGTGGCGAAGAAGACACCGACGTCGCCGTCGACGGGCTCAGCGAGGACGACCCCCACGTCATCTTCTTCACGAGCGGGAGCACGGGAAAGCCGAAGGGCGTCGTGCTGACGCACCGGGTCAACTACCTCCGGACCCACCCCGGGGGAATCTTCGAGCCCCGCGGTCCGATGGTGTGTCCGTTCCCGCTGTTCCACATGGCCGGGTGGACGATCGCGTTGCAACAATGGCAGGCCCGGGCGGCGGTGGTGTTCGTGCCCGCCGACCCGGCGAGCATCTGCGACGCCGTCGAGCGTTACCACGCGACGCGTGTCTACGGCATCCCCGCCGTGTGGAAGCGCGTGTTCCAGTACAGGCACACGCCCGAGGGCGCGGCGTGCGACCTGTCGTCGGTCGTCGCCGCCGACACGGGCACGTCCGCCACGCCGCCGGAGTTGCTCGCCACGCTGCGATACGTCCTGCCCCAGGCGCGCGTGCGCGTGTTCTACGGCTCGACCGAAGCGGGCGGCGTCGCCGCGCTGGAGCACGCCGACCTCGAGCGCAAGCCCGGCCGGTGCGGTCTCCCGTCTCCGTTCGTTCAGACCCGCATCGACGACAGCGGCGAGTTGCTCGTGCGCGGTCCGATCGTGTTCGACGGGTACTTCGAGGACGACGATGCCAACGCCGAGGCGTTCGTCGACGGGTGGTACCGCACGGGCGACCTGGCCGAGGTCGACGACGAGGGCTACCTGTCGATCGTGGGCCGGGCGCGCGACGTGATCCGCACCGGCGGCGAGACCGTGGCGCCGAGCGAGGTGGAGACGGCGCTGGCCGCGTACCCGGGCGTCGGTGATGTTGCCGTCGTCGGTCTGCCTGACGTCGAGTGGGGCGAGATCGTGTGCGCAGTTGTCGTTGCCGCCGACGCAGGCGCCCCCCCGACGCTCGAGCAGCTGCGGGCCCACTGCGAGGGGCGGCTGGCGAGCCACAAGCATCCCCGGCGGTTGGAAGTGCTCGACGCCATTCCCCGCACGTCGCCGACCAACCAGGTCCAGCGGCGGCTCTTGGTGGAGATGCTTTCGTGAAGGCCATCGTCGTCGGTACCGGGTTCGGGTGCCTCACTCACGTGCGCGCCATGCGGGCCGCGGGTATCGAGGTCGTCGCCGTCGTTGGCCGCGATCCGGAGAAGACCGCGGCCCGCGCCGAGCGCTTCGACGTTCCGAACGGGTTGACCTCGCTCGCCGACGCGCTGGCGTTGCCGGGCGTCGAGGCGGCTGCGGTGGCGACGCCGCCGCACACTCATGCGCCGATCGTGCTCGAGGCCGTCGAAGCCAAGAAGCACGTCGTCTGCGAGAAGCCCTTCGCACGCGACGCCAACGAGGCGCAGCGCATGCTGGCGGCGGCCGACGTCGCGGGCGTCGTCCACCTTCTGGGCACCGAGTTCCGGTGGGCGACCGGGCAGGCGCTGGCGGCCCGGTTGATCCGCGATGGCGCCATTGGCGAGCCGCGACTGGCGACGTTCATCCTCCACGTGCCGATGCTCGCCGACCCGAGCGGTGAGCTGCCCCCGTGGTGGGCCGACGCCGCCGAGGGTGGCGGGTGGCTCGGCGCCCAGGCCGCGCACGTCGTCGACCAGGTGCGCACGACGCTCGGTGAGTTCGAGGGCGTGAGCGCCAGCCTGCCGCTGGTCGCCGACCGGGCGATGACCGCGGAGGACACCTACACGGTGCACTTCCGCACCAAGACCGGCGTCGACGGCGTCATGCAGAGCACCGCCGGCGCCTACGGCCCCCCACTGTTCGTCACGCGGGTCGCCGGCACCGGCGGCACCGTATGGGTCGACTTCGACACCGTCTCCATCGCCGACGCCGACGGCCAGCGCCAAGTGGAGGTCCCCGACGACCTCGTGCTCCCGCCGCCGGATCCTCCTCCCGTCGACCTGCTGGTCACCGCCTACGACCAGCTGCACGCGTTCGGCATCGATCTCCCGCCGTACACGCGTCTGTATCAGACGTTCGCCGACCTCATCGCCGGCCGCCGGGTGCCCGACGATCCTCGCCCTGCGACCTTCGCCGACGGTGTCGCCGACATGCAGGTCCTCGACGCCATCCGCCAGTCAGCCGCCAACCAGCACGACTGGGTGTCGATCGACTGAGCCGGCCCCGGACCGCCCGGACCGCAAACGCCTCCAATGTTGGGTGCGTGAGGCATTTGAGTGGTTTCCCAGGCCGAAATTCAGGATTGGAGGCGTTTTGGCGCGCAGACGCCGGGCGGGTCGCGCCATGCGGGTGTTCGGCGGGCGGGACGGCGAATCAGTTGGTCAGTCGTAGACCTTCGCTGACATGCCGTGGCGGAAGGCGAGGCTGAGGCGCGGGCCGGCGGTGTGGGCGACCTTGGGGACGCTGTGGTCCCACGTCCGCTGGGTGCGACCGCCGGTGACGAGCAGGTCGCCCCGGCCCAGCTCGAACGGCCGCGACTTTCCGCCGCCCTTCGGCCGCAGCAGGAACTTGCGCGGGTGGCCGAGCGACACGAGGGCGACGATCGGCTTCTCAATCGCCCTGGCGATGCGGTCGCCGTGCCAGGCGACGCTGTCTCGGCCGTCCCGGTAGAGGTTCATGCCCATGCTGTCGAGCTCGACGCCGTAGCGATGCGACAACAGTCGGCGCATGTCCTCGAGCACCGGCGGCTCGAGCGGCGTGCCCTTGGCCGCCCGCCACGACGACGTCAGCCGGGGCTCGATCACCTGCTTGTCGAACATCCTGCGCGTTCGCTGACCCCACTTGACCGACGTCAGCAGTTCGGCGAACAGTTCGTCGGCGCCGCTCACCCAGCCGGGTGCATAGTCGACCCACGACTCGGGATCGAGGTCGATCCGCTCCAGCGACGAGAACGTCTCGTCGACCGCCGGCTCAAGGGCTTCATCGAGGAGCGACGGCTGCCAGGACACACGCCCAGGCTACCGCCGATCGAACACCTATTCGGTCCGGGCAAGGAGCTGCTCTAGCTGGTCGAAGGCGGCCAGGCGGTCCCGTCCGACGACGATGCCGCGCATGCCCATGGCCTCGGCGGCGGCGACGTTCGCGGGGTGGTCGTCGAGGAACACGGCGGCCTCGGCGTCGACATCGACGGCGTCGAGGGCGAGCCGGTAGATCCGCGGGTCGGGCTTGCGCACCCCGGTCTCACACGAGTCGATCACGGCGTCGAACAACTCGTCGACGGGGACGAGCGATTTCCAGCCGTCGCCGAACTCGAGGATGTTGTTGGTTACGCACGCCGTGCGCATCCCGGTCGCCTTGATGGCCAGCGCCCGCTGCACGATCGGCTCACGCTGTTCGTCATCACGCGCCAGCCGGAAGAGAAACTCGACGGGGTCGACGTCGAAGCCTCGCTCGGCCGCCATTTGCTTCAGCGTCCGCCGGGCATCTTCGAGAGTCATCTCGCCGCGCTCGAGGCGGTGCCAGGGGTGGTCGCCGTCGTCGTGGTACGTGCCGAAGCAGAGATCGAAGGCCACGTCGACATCGATGCCCAGCTCCTCACCCGCCTCGTGGGCAGCCAGGAACGGCGACTCGGTGAACACGCCACCGAAATCGAAGAGAACCGCCTCGATGGGGGCGGAGGTGCTCACGAGGTTCGATGGTAGGAGCGGCCGTGCGCTTCCAACTCTTCGGCGAGCCGCTTGCGGTCGTCGTCGTCGAGCCGGAGGTAGGTCAAGTCGCGCCCCGGACGCCACCACACGTCGGACGCCTCGTCCCAGCCCTCGTGTTGCAGCGGACCCTTCAGAACCTTGTTGGTCCCGGTCAGCGGCATCTGCTCGAGGATGCGCACGAAGCGAGGCGCCCACTTGGTGCCGAGGTCGGCTTGGGAGTTGAGGAAGGCGGCGAAGGCCTCGGGATCGAACGTCACCCCCTCCCGCAGCTCCAGAGCAGCCATCACCTGGTCGCCGCCTCGCGCGTCGGGGACGGCGTACACGGCGACCATGACGACGTCGGGATGGCGGAAAAGGATGCGTTCGACCGGCGCAGCCGCGAAGTTCTCCGAGTCGACGCGCAGCCAGTCGCTCGACCGTCCGGCGAAGTAGAAGAAGCCGTCCCCGTCCCGGTAGCCGAGGTCGCCCGACCAGTACCAGCCCTTGCGGGTGCGCGCCTCCTCGGCCTCGGGGTTGTTGTAGTAGCCCTCGAACCCCGCGGCGCCCGTCTTGTTGACGATCTCGCCGATCGCTTCGGGGTTCAGCAGTCGCCCGTGCTCGTCGAAGCGCGCAGAGGGACATTCCTCGCCGGTTTCCGGGTTGACCACGACCGTCTGGTCGTTGGACGGACGGCCGAGCGAGCCCGATGGCATGTCGGGAACGCGGGTGACGATGGCGCCGCCCTCGCTGGACCCGTAGCCCTCGACGACTCGGCATCCGAAGCGGCGCTGGAACTCAGCGATGTCGCGCTCGGACGCCTCGGTGCCGAAGCCACGCTCGAGGGTGTTGTCGGCGTCGTCGGGCTGCTCGGGCGTGGCCAGGATGTAGGCGAGGCTCTTGCCGACGTAGTTGAAGTAGGTGGCGCCGAACTTGCGGACGTCGGGCAGGAAGCCAGACGCCGAGAACTTGGGCCTCGTGGCGAACGTGGCGCCGACCACCAACGCAGGTGCCCACACCGCCATCACCGCGTTGCCGTGGAACATCGGCATGGAGCAGTAGCAGACGTCGTCCCGCCGGAAGGCATACAGCTGCGACGCCCGCTCGCCGATCGCTGCCAGCCTCCGCTGCGTGCACTTCACCGCCTTCGGCGCCCCGGTCGACCCCGACGTGAAGAGCAGCACGATCAGATCCGCAGGGTCCGGCAGCGTCTCCGGCAGTTCCGAGGAAATAGGGGTCGAATTTCGACCAATATTTCCTCGAGAGTCGCTGTCGATGACGAGGATGCGGTCGTCGTCGACGCCGGTGTCGAGGCCGGCCAGCGTTTTGCGGCCGGCGTCGTCGGTGACGATGAGCTGGCAGTCCGTGTGGCGGACGTCGCGGGCCAGCTCGGCGCCGCGGCGGGTCGGGTTGATGCCGACGACCGTGGCGCCGGACAGCGCCGCGGCCCCGAGCCAGAACAGATACTCGGGGCCGTTCTCGAGCAGGACGCCGACGTGAAACGGGCCGGGGCGCCGAAGCTCACGAGCGAGCGCGGCGCGCCCGGCGCTCTGGGCGACGACCTCGGCCCACGACCAGCTGTCGTTCCCGAACAGCAGACCCGGGTGATCGTCGTCGGCGCGTGCCAGCAGCAACTCGGCAACGGTCTCCACGAGCCCGGTGTAGCAAAATGACGCGACGAGCAAGCGGCGGCGAGCGCAGCTCGCACGCCGGTCGCTCAGTGAAATCAGCGTCGCCGGAGGCGGCACAATTACGCTCGAAGAGCATGGCGACGATCGAAGAGGACCTCTTTCTGCCAGAGCCCGAGCCGAGGGAGGTCCGCTACACGGTGATCTCCGTCGACGACCACCTGGTCGAGCCAGCCGACATGTTCGAGGGCCGTCTCCGGTCGCACCTGCAGGACAAGGCGCCCAAGATCGTCAACAACGAGTGGGGCCACGAGGTCTGGGAGTTCGACGGCGAGGTCTACAGCCAGGTCGGCATGAACGCGGTCGCCGGCCGCCGTCCCGAGACGGTGAAGATCGAGCCCTTCCGCTTCGACCAGATGCGGCGCGGCTGCTGGGACATCGAGGCGCGCATCCACGACATGGACCTCAACGGCGTGTGGGCGTCGCTGAACTTCCCGTCGATGATCACCGGCTTCTGCGGCCGCGTGTTCAGCCAGTGCTCCGACCCCGAGCTGGGCCTCGCCGTCACGCGGGCGTGGAACGACTGGCTGTTCGAGGAGTGGTACTCGCCATACCCCGAGCGCATCATCCCGATGGGCATCACCTGGCTCTCCGATCCCGAGATCGGCGCCGAGGAGATCCGGCGCAACGCCGAGCGTGGGTTCCGGTCGGTGACGCTCCCCGAGCGCCCGCACCGCCTCGACATGCCCTCGATCTTCGACCGCTACTGGGAGCCGATCATCGCCGCGTGCGCGGAGACCGAGACCGTGATCAGCCTGCACGTCGGGTCGTCGGGCATGGTCGACTTCCCGAAGTTCTCCCCCGCCGTGCAACTGGGCGCAACGCTGTTCGGCCAGATGTCGCTCACGGCGTGCGCCGAGTGGCTGTGGTCGGGCTGGGCGGTGCAGTACCCCGACCTGAAGATCGCCATGTCCGAAGGGGGCATTGGCTGGGTGGCCATGCTCATCGACCGCCTCGACAACATCATCGACCGCTCGGGCTACGGCATGGGCTGGGACGTCCGGCCCGCCGACGTCCTGCGCCGCAACTTCTGGTTCTGCACGATCGACGACCCGTCGACGATCGAGACCCGCCACACCATCGGCGTCGAGAACATCATGGTCGAGGTCGACTACCCCCACGGCGACGGCACGTGGCCCGACACCCAGGACGTCATCGAGCACTACTGGGGCCACATCCCGCCCAATGAGCTGCGGATGATGTGCAGCAAGAACGCCGCCAAGCTCTACCGGCATCCCCTACCTGAGAAGGTCCTGCCCGAGGGCTGACCCTCCGGGCGGCGCCCGGCCTTCTCGCCTGTCCGGTTTGTCCGCGGCCGACCACGCTCGGTAGGGTCAGCTCCGCTTCCCCGCACTTCCTTGCTGTGGGTGGCGCGCGCAGCAGATGCCGACACGCACCCTCGTCAGGGCATGTCTCGCCCTCGCCGTGCTGGTGGGAACGACCAGCGCAACCGTCGGAACCGGCTCGGCCGGTCCGATCGAGGACAAGCGCGCCGAGGCGTCCCGCATCGCCGCCCAGCTCGACGCTGGCGCCAACCAGGTCACCCAGCTCTCGAAGCAGACCGGCCGGGCCAAGGACCAGCTGGGCGCGACAGAGGCCGCCCTCGCCCAGGCCACGGTCGCCGCCAACGCCGCCGATACCCACCTGCACCAGACCCAGTCACGGCTGGCTGACGAAGCGGTCGACGCCTACGTCCACGGCGGGTCGGCCGGGCTGCTGTCGGCGCTGACGTCCGGCAACGGGTCCGACCTCCCGGTGCGCAAGCAGTACGCGTCCCTCGCAGCCGGACAGGACCAGCAAGCCCTCGACGAGATGCGGGCCGCCCGCCAGGACCTGGCGGCGCGCCGGACCAGCCTGCGTCGGATTGCGGGCGTGCGAGCCGCGGCCGTCAGTCAGCTCGACAAGCGCACGGCCGCCCTCAACTCCGCGCAGAGCAACGAGAAGGCACTCCTCGGCAAGGTCCAGGGCGAGCTGGCCACGCTGGTCGCTGCCGACCAGGCCCGCCGGGACGCCGAGGCGGCGGCGCGGTCCAAGGCCGCCGCCCTCGCGGCCGCCGCCTCTCACCGATCGACGCCGACACCGACCTTCACCGGCTGGCCTCCAATGCCGGCCGGCTGGCAGCCCCTTGGTGGGACGTTCGCGTGCATTCGGCAGATGGAGTCGAGCGACAACTACAGCGCGGCCGGCGGCGGCGCCTATCAGTTCCTCGACTCGACCTGGCACTCGCTTGGCCAGCCCGGCACGGCCAGCGACGCCCCGCCGTGGGTGCAGGACGCCATGGCCGTCGCCCTCCAGCAGCGCAGCGGCTGGAGCCAGTGGACTACCGCTCCGCTTTGTGGCCGCTGAGCAGCTTTTCTGCGGACTTTCCAAGGTTCGGCTCCGATCATTGAGTCATGGAGCAGGCCACTAGTTCTCACAAGCGGCGGCTGGCTGCCGTCGCCGTCCTCGCCGGCGTCCTTCTCGTGGGAGGCATCGGTGTCGCCGTTGCCCAGACGGGCGGCGGGTCGTCGACAACGTCCCCGTCGACCACGGTTCCCGGTCAACAAGGCCCCCGCTGGCCCCATGGACCCGGCGGCCCGCGATTCAAGGGCCCCGGCATGGGCGGCCCGATGGGAATGGGCGGTCCCGGGGGCGCCATTCACGGTGAGTTCGTTACGCCCGACGGCTCGAACGGTTACCGCACCGTCGACATGCAGGTCGGCCAGGTGACATCGGTGAGCTCGAGCTCGATCACGTTGAAAAGCGCCGACGGGTTCACCAAGACCTACTCGGTCGACCAGAACACGGTGGTCAACGCCGGACGGGACGGCATCAGCAACGTGAAGAACGGCGACACGGTCGCGGTCAACGCCGTCGTCACCAACGGGAACGCCGCGGCGCGCAACATCATGGACCGGACGACGCTCGGCCAGATCCACCAGCACTGGAATCCCAAGGCCACGAGTACGACGGTCAGTTAGCGCAGTTCGGATCGATAGGGCCCGGGATGGGGTAGAAAGGTGACCGATGCGGTCACTTTTCGAGTTCCCCAATCCGGTGAACGAGGTCTCGGCCCGGCTGGTGGCGGCCGGCGTTGTTGTGATGACCGCGGCCTTCCTGGCCGGGCAGCACTGGATCTTGATCCCGCTTGCGTATGGCTTCGTCGCTCGCGTGTTGACCGGGCCAACGCTGAGCCCGCTGGGCC
>JAFAUA010000033.1 GCA_019243595.1 Acidimicrobiia bacterium | reverse complement strand
GGGTTCAGGTCCTCCAGCTCTTGGCGGGCCGTCTCCGGGAAGGCCAGGCCGATCAGCAGGGCCAGCAGGAGCGGGCCGATGCCGACGATGGCCATCGCCGGCCCGATCGAGCCGAACCGGTCTGACAGGGCTCCGACGGTGAGAAGGCCGGCGACGCTGCCGCCGAGGGCGACGACGGCCGTGATCCCGTTCGCCCTCCCGCGCAGGGATGTTGGGAACAGCTCGGGGCCGTAGACGCCGAGGGCGGGGATCTCGGCCGCGGTGATGATGTTGCTCGCGATCGCCCACAGCCACATCGGCGCGCCCGACGCGAAGTAGAACGCCACCGCCAGCACGGTGCCGAGGGTGAGGGCGAGGATGGCGACGGGCCTGCGGCCGCGGCGGTCGGCGACCAGGCCGCCGACGATGATGCCGATGGCGCCCGGCGTGCCGCTCACGATCGACAGCGTGGCGATGCCACCGCCGGTGTAGTGGCGCTCGTGCTTGAGGAAGCGGTTGCCGAACTGTGCGTCAGGCGCGACGAAGACGTTGAGCAGGAAGCCGGCGGCGGCGAGCAGCCACAGTCGACTGCCGTGGCTGCGCAGCTTCGACTCGACGTGGGGTGCTGTGAAGCGCTTGCTCTCTGGCAGCCGGCGTCCGATGCCCGGCAACAGCAGCACGCCGAACACAGGGATGACGTACACCAGCCGCCACCCCCACACGGCGACGTCGGCCAGGCGGAGGGCGATCAGCGACGCGCCGGCGCCCAAAGCGGCGGCCATCGCCATCAACCCGACCGCGTAGGCCCGCGACCCAGCGGGCAACTCCTCGGCGGCGACGATCGGCAGCAGGATGAACAACGCGTAGGCGCAGCCCTGCGTGAGCACCTGGCTTCCCGTCAGCCACGCGAGCGAGGGTGCGACGGCGCCAGTGAGCGAGAGCAGGCAGCCGGCAGCCCCGGCGGTGAGAATCACCGGCCTGCGCCCGCGGCGATCGGCAGAAGCCACGATCACGAAGGCGAGCAGTCCGCCGGCGCGAACAAACCCGCCGGCGACGCCCTGGGCCGCGTTGTTGGCGTGGAACTCGTCGGCCGCGAAGGCGATCGTCTGGTTGAAGAGCGTGTTGATGTAGCCGAAGAGAACGGCCGCCGCGCACAGGGTGCCGAGCACCGTCGTTGATCGGGCGTCGAAGCGGTCCGGCGGCAGCCACCACTGCGGGCGATCACGAGCCGGCGTCCGAAGGGCGTGGCGGAAGAACGGGATGAAGAGCCACGCGAAGTACGGCAACGCCAGGCGGAAACGCACCGTCTGCGAGGCGCCTCGCCGTTCGTCGACGACCACCGTGCGTCGGTATTCGCGCATCGGGGCGTCGCCTTCGGGCTCGAACACACCGTCGGCGACGGCACGCTCGGCGACCGGGTACGTCCGTGGGCGGAGGAGAGCGTCGACGTCGGGCCCGTCGAACCGGGTCACGACGCGCGACACCTCCAGACCATACTGAGGGTGTGGATCGCATTGTCGTGCGGGGCAGCGGACCCCTGGAGGGCACCGTCGCCATCGAGGGAGCCAAGAACTCCGTCCTCAAGCTGATGGCGGCCAGTCTCATCTGCGACGGCCGGTTCGTGCTCCGCAACGTGCCGCGCATCGTCGACGTAGAGATCATGAGCGACCTGCTCACGTCGATGGGCGCAACCGTGCGCCGTACCGAGGACCACGTGCTCACCATCGACGTCGGCGACGACATCACACCCGAGGCTCCCTACGAACTGGTCGAGCGCATGCGGGCTTCCATCGTGGTGCTTGGCGCCCTGCTCGCCCGCAACGGCTACGCCCGTGTCGCCCTCCCCGGCGGCGACAACTTCGGCCCGCGCCCGATCGACATGCACATCGCCGGGCTCGAGGCGCTCGGCGTCCGCTTCGACGCCGCCCACGGCTACATCGAGGCTCGCTGCGACAATCTCGTCGGCACACGCGTCGTCCTCGAGTTTCCGAGCGTGGGCGCCACCGAGAACCTTTTGATGGCGGCCGTGCGGGCCAAGGGCACAACCACCATCGACAACGCCGCCCGCGAGCCCGAGATCGCCGACCTGTGTGCATTCCTCACCCGCATGGGCGCGCGCATCGTCGGCGGCGGCACCTCGACGATCGAGATCGAGGGTGTCGACGAGCTCGCGCCGGTCGACCACACGGTGATCCCCGACCGGATCGAGGCGGGCACCTTCCTGGCCGCGGTCGGCGTGGCGGGTGGCGAAGTCACGCTGCAAGGCGCGCGCGCCGACCACATGGACATGCTGATCCGCAAGCTCGGCGAGATGGGCATGCGGGTGTCGCCGTCGAGCGACGGACTCTGGGTTCAAGCCAAGGGCAGACTCGACGCCGTCGACGTGTCGACGCTGCCGTACCCCGGCATCGCCACCGACTACAAGCCGTTCTTCGTGGCCATGCTGGCGGTGGCCGAGGGCGTGGGCATCGTCACCGAGAACTTGTTCTCTGGGCGCTTTCGTTACGTCGACGAGCTGGTGCGCATGGGCGCCGACATCCGCACCGAGGGACACCACGCCGTGGTGCGCGGCCGGCCGCGGCTCTCCGGGGCGCCGGTCCGCGCACCCGACATCCGGGCGGGCGCCGCGCTCGTCATCGCCGCTCTCGCAGCCGACGGGGAGACCGTCGTCTCCGACGCCAGCCATATCGCCCGGGGCTACGAGGACTTCGCGGGCAAGCTCCGGTCTGTGGGCGCAGACGTCACATGAGCAACCGCACACGCACCCGGAACCCGAATGAGCTGGTCGAGCGCGCCCGCCAAGGCGATCGCGGCGCGCTCGCGCGCTTGATCTCGTTCGTCGAGGAGGGCGGTGATCTCGCCCGTCAGGTCGGTCGCCTGACGTTCCCTCTTGCCGGCAACGCCTACACCGTCGGCATCACGGGGCCCACCGGTTCCGGCAAGTCGACCCTGACCGAGCGGTTGATCTCGGCGGTACGCGCCAGCGGCGAGGAGGTGGGTGTCCTCGCCGTTGACCCGTCGTCGCCGTTCTCGGGCGGCGCCTTTCTCGGCGACCGCGTCCGGATGCAGAGCCACGCCACTGACGAGGGTGTGTTCATCCGGTCGATGGCGACCCGCGGCCACCTCGGCGGGCTCTCGCTCGCGACTCCGGAGGCGATCCGGGTGCTCGACGCCGCCGGAGTCCCGTGGGTGCTGGTGGAGACCGTTGGCGTCGGCCAGGTCGAGATTGAGATTGCCTCGTCCGCCGACACCACCGTCGTCGTCGTACCACCCGGCTCGGGCGACGCCATGCAGGCGAGCAAGGCCGGTCTGCTCGAGGCGGCCGACGTCTTCGTCGTCAACAAGGCCGACCGACCGGGCGCCGCCGAGACGCGCCGCGACCTCGAGTTCATGCTTCACCTCTCGGCCAGCGACGCCGAGTGGACGCCGCCGATCGTGATGACGGTGGCGTCGAACGGCGACGGCATCGATGACCTGTGGAAGGCGATCAACGATCACCGCGCCTTCCTCAGCGAGCACGGCCTGCTCGAGAAGCGCCGGGCCCAGCGTCTGGCCGAAGAGCTGCGCCACGTCGTCACCCAGCGGGTCGAGCAGCGGGCCTACGAGCGCTGTCAGGGGCCCGACTTCGACCGCCTGCTGCACGAGGTCGTCGAGCGCCGCCTCGACCCCTACTCCGCGGCCGGTCGCCTGCTCGAGAGTTAGCGTCTGACACTCATGGGTGAGTTCGTTCACGTAGAGCGGGGCGACGACGGGGTGGCGGTGCTGCGCCTCGACAGGCCGCGCGCCAACGCGCTGTCGACCGCCGTCCTCGACGAGATCGCCGACGGGGCGCGGAGCCTGACGACCGACCCGCCTGGCGCGGTCGTCGTCACCGGTGGCGACAAGATCTTCGCCGCGGGCGCAGACATCTCCGAGTTCGGCGGTCCGGCCGAGGCCGCCAAGATCGCCGGCCACTTCCGGGAGGCGTTCGACGCCGTCGCCGCCATCCCCCGGATGACGATCGCGGCCGTGGCCGGCTACGCCCTCGGAGGCGGCTGTGAGCTGGCGCTGGCGTGCGACATGCGCGTCGCCGCCGACACGGCGGTCTTCGGACAGCCCGAGGTGCTGCTGGGCATCATCCCCGGGGCCGGCGGCACCCAGCGCCTGACCCGCCTGGTCGGTCCGGCCCGCGCCAAGGACATCATCCTCAGCGGCCGCAGCATCAAGGCCGGCGAGGCGCTCAACATCGGCCTCTGCGACCGCATCTTCCCGGCCCAGGTGCTACAGGCCGAGGCCCGCGCCGTCGCCCTGAGCTTCGCCAAGGGCGCGGTCGCCGCTCATGCCCTCGCCAAGCGCGCCATCGACGCCACCTACGACGGCTCCCTCGCCGACGGCCTCGACGTCGAACGGGATCTCTTCGTCGAGGTCTTCGAGACCGAGGACGCCAAGACCGGCGTTCAGTCCTTCCTCGAGAACGGCCCCGGCAAGGCCACCTTCCAGGGCCGCTAACTGCGCAAAGAACGAGTCAGGTCGAGACCGAGGCCGGTTCGTACAGGCGGTCGACGTACTCGCGCAGCATTCGCTCGGCGGTGACTTGGGGAGCGAGGCTCCGCAGCGAGGTGCGGATCTTGTCGAGCCACCTCGCCGGAAGCCCGCTGGCGTCGCGGTCGTAGAACATCGGCACAACCTCGTTCTCCAGCAGCTCGAACAAGCCGTCGGCCTCCAGCTGGTCCCGGCGGCCCTCGTCGGGCTCGTCCTCGAACGAGCGGATGGCCCAGCCGTTGGAGCCGTCGTACATCTCGTCCCACCAACCGTCGAGCACCGAGCAGTGGATTCCGCCGTTGAGGACGGCCTTCATCCCGCTGGTGCCGCAGGCCTCGTGGGGGCGGCGCGGGGTGTTGAGCCACACGTCGGAGCCGGCGTAGAAGCGCTGGCCGACGGCGATGTCGTAGTCCTCGACGAATGCCATGCGGTGGCGGAGCTCGGGGCGGCGCGCGAACTGCACGACCTGCTGGATGAGCTCTTTGCCCTGGTGGTCGGCCGGGTGGGCCTTGCCCGCGAACACCAGCTGCACGGGCCGGTCGGTCGACAACAGCAGCTCGCACAGGCGGTCGGGCTGGGACAGCAGCAGTGTCGCCCGCTTGTAGGCGGCGAAGCGCCGGGCAAAGCCCAGGGTCAAGACGTCGGCGTCAAACTCGACGCCGGCGCGCGATCGCAAGAGGTCGACCAACTGGCGCCGGCCGTCGCACCGCACCCGCCACAGCTCCTCGTCGTTCATCTCGACCGAGGGGGCGGCCGGCGCCCACGTCGGAACGTGCACACCGTTGGTCACCGCGTCGATCCGGACGTCGAGAGACGCAAACATGTCCCGGCTCACGTTGGCGTGCAGCTCAGACACGGCGTTGGCCCGCCCCGCCAGCCGCAGCCCGAGCACCGCCATGTTGAACGGCGCGTCGGGCGGCTCGTCGGGGAAGTGGCCGAGCGCCATCAGCCTGTCGACGTCGATGCCGCACTCGGCGGCCCACGTCCCGAAGTATCGCTCCATCAGCTCGCGGGAAAAGCGGTCGATGCCCGCAGGGACCGGCGTGTGGGTGGTGAAGATGCCGCCCGGCCGCACGCTCGCGACCGCCTCGTCGAACGACATCCCGCCGTCGACGATCGCGCGCCGGATGCGCTCGAGCGT
>JAFAUA010000466.1 GCA_019243595.1 Acidimicrobiia bacterium | reverse complement strand
TGCCTGAGCGGTGGAGCTTCGCCCACGCGCTCGAGTGTCTCGAGCTCACGATCGACGACCAGGGCATCGACCGCACGAGCCTGCTCGGTCACTCGTTCGGCGGCGGTCTGGAGTTGGCGTACGCCGCCCGTCACCCCGACCGCGTTGTCGAGTGTGTCTCCAGCGACACCCTCGCCGACCGGCGGGAGTTCCGTCTGGCGCAGGAGGCACTCCGTAATCCGGTGGGGTTGCTCGGGATGGCGAGCGTCCCCGCCGCGGAGGCGTTCTTCAAGTCGTTTGTGACCCACCCGATCCAGCTCGTGCACGCCGCGTGGTGGGGGTTCACCAGCGACCGCAGCGAGGACATCGACTCGATCGTGCGCGCCGGCATTCCGTGTCACGTCCTGTGGGCCGAGCGCGACACCATCCTGCAGCAGTCCGACGGCGAGAATTTCGCCCACGACCTGCACGCCACGTTCGACACCGTCAACCGTCCGCCCGGCTATGGCCGCATCGACCACGACTGGATGTTCGACGACCCCGAGCTGTTCGAGGCCCACCTCGAGGAGCTCAACCTGCAGGTGCTCTCGCGCAGCGGCAGCGCGGCCTGAATGACCGAGGAGAGCATCGAACCGATCCCGGCGGCGACCGTCGTGCTCGCGCGTGACACCGACGACGGAATCGAGGTGCTGATGCTGCGGCGCAGCTCGCGGGGTGCCTTCGGTGGCATGTGGGTGTTCCCCGGCGGGCAGGTCGAGAACGAGGACCTGGATCCCGACGATCCCGGCGACGAGCTAAGCGCAGCCCGTCGGGCCGCCGTGCGCGAGGCGGTCGAGGAGGCGGACGTGCTCGTCGACGGCGACGCTCTGGTGACGTTCTCGCACTGGCTGCCGCCCGCGGGCGCGCCCAAACGCTTCTCGACGTGGTTCTTCGTCGCGCCTGCACCCGACGCCGTCGAGGTCGCCGTCGACAACCAGGAGATCCGGGACCACGAGTGGCTGCGGCCGGCCGACGCCATCGCCCGGCGCGATGCAGGCGAGATCGAACTGGCCCCGCCGACGTGGGTGACCCTGTGGCGGCTATCGGGCGTCGACACGGTCGAAGAGGCGGTGCGCCTCGCTCGTGACAGCGAGCCGCAGCGGTTCGAGACCCACATCTATTTTCCCGACGGTGTGCCGGTCGCCGTGTGGCACGACGACGTCGCCTACGACAGCGGCGACCTGCAGCATCCCGGTCCCCGGCATCGTCTGTACATGCTCCCCGAAGGCTGGCGGTACGAGGCCTCGGACTAGCTCCACTCCACGTCCCGAGGGACGGATGGTGGGTCAGACGTTCAGCAGGGCCGCCATCTCGAAGTGCATCGGGTCGGGCGTGTCGTGCCAGTCGCCGCCCCAGCGGAAACCCCACTTCTTGAAGATGGCGACGACACCTGGGTCCATGTCGCCGTGGGTGAGGCGCTGGTTGGTCGCCGTATTGAGGTCGAAGGCCAGACCCCACGCGTGCATCGAGATGTGGTCGGTGTCCTCGATGAGCTTGGGGTAGTAGCAACCCTCGTACTGCTCGGGATGGATCTTGTCGGCCAGGCCGGCGGCCTGGATCTCGCTCAGGGCCTTGATCAGCTGGGGGAACATCGCCCTGTGGCACGTCATGCGCCCGATGATCGGGACCTGCTGGGTCACGATGTTGGCGGCCACCCAGTTCGGGTCGAGGTGCACCGAGCCGTCGGGCATCAGCTGGTACGTGAGGGTGCCGAGCCGGCGGCGGGCGTCACCGACGTTGAAGAACGACATGCGGTCGGCCGGCTCCCGGAGAAGGTCGACGCGGGCGTCCTTGGCGACGGCCTTGCGCACGCCGATGACGAGCGGCGTCGGGTCGTCCTTGCCGCCTGAGAGCACAAGCCCGTTCGGCGCCGGGAGCCCGAGCCGGTCGGCGATCTGATTGGAGACGACGGCGTCAAGGTCCGGGAGGCCGGTGTCGGCAAGGGCGCCGACCTGGGTGGCGTAGCCGTTGACCGTGACCTTGTCGTTCAGGCCGACGCTCAACCGCTTGGCCGCGTCGTAGGACAGCGCGAGGTAGCCCTTGGCCACGTTGTCCCACACGCCGGTGACCTCGGCGGTGTTCTGCGGGGTGAAGCGCCGGAACACCGCGGCGTCGACGCCCGCCACCGTGACGTTCTGGCCGTTGATGCTGACGGTGCCCGTACGCAAGAGCGCCGTCCGTCCAGGCGGGACCAGACCGTTGAGCTGCTGGGCCTGGGGCGGCTGCAACGGCGCCGGCAGGCGCACGAGCACGTCGGCGACGAGGCGCTGATCGAGCGGACCGAGGCTCGGGCCGCCGCCGGAATCGCCACCATCGAGGTTCGGCACAGACGCTGAATTCACGCCGTTGGCGCGCGTCAGCGGAACGCGGCTCGCCTGTGACGAGCAGGCCGTCGTAGCGGCCGCAAGGACAACGAGGGCGCCGGCGATGCGCGGCGCCTTGACGCGGGTGATCAAGACTTCAGAACTGGTTGTAGTACGGCTTCTGTGGGTGCTTCTTCTCCAAGAGTATGAAGACGTTGCGCCACGGGTCCTCGAACCAGGTCGTGCGCAGACCGACGATGTCGGCGATGCCCTCGGTGAGGAACTGCACGCCCTTGGCCTCGAGCTCGGCGCGGGTCGTCTCCAGGTCGTCGCAGATGAGCCCCACATGGCTCCATCCGTGATCGGTGAGCGTGGCGT
>JAFAUA010000272.1 GCA_019243595.1 Acidimicrobiia bacterium | reverse complement strand
CACCAGCCTCGTCAACGCCCTCATGCGCAGTCCCGACTGGAGCTCGACGGCGATCTTCTTGTCCTGGGACGACTGGGGCGGGTTCTATGACCACGTGGTGCCGCCCACCGTCGACGAGAACGGCTATGGCCTGCGCGTCCCCGGCCTGGTGATCAGCCCCTATGCCCGCGCCGGATTCATTGACCACCAGACGCTGAGCTTCGACGCCTACGCCAAGTTCATCGAGGACGACTTCCTGGGCGGCCAACGCCTCGATCCCCGGACCGACGGGCGACCCGATCCCCGACCGAGCGTGCGAGAGACCGCGAAGCTGCTGGGCGATCTCAGTGCCGACTTCGACTTCAACCAGGCACCCCGCCCGCCCGTTCTGTTGTCGGTGCACCCCAGCCCCGGCCCCGCGTCCTGACCGGGCGTCCGTGAGGTGCGCCCTTTACAGCC
Source organism: Acidimicrobiia bacterium (assembly GCA_019243595.1). Classification (GTDB taxonomy): domain Bacteria; phylum Actinomycetota; class Acidimicrobiia; order Acidimicrobiales; family AC-14; genus CADDZP01. Next base: position 2,528 of record JAFAUA010000272.1, on the reverse strand, counting down.
GCGCCGGTCAGCAGCCCGAATGTCACGCCGAGGCGGCGTTCGGGCGAAGGGGGGCCTCCAGCTGCCGGAGCGATCTCGGGGACGGCTTGCAGTAAGCCCGAACACGTTGTGCATCCGTACGCACGCGACCGGCGACGTGCCGCGGCGCGATCAGGCGCCCTTACGCCACCGATTGGGTGATCGTGCCGGAGTACGTGCCTGCCACCGCCGTGGTGTTGTTGCTGTTCAGCAGCGTGACGCCGATCGTCGGGTTCCATGTCGCTGAGTTGTTCGAGACACCGGCCCACGTACCACCGATCTGTGTCGCCGGCAGCGTGCCCGACAGCGAGGCGACGACACCTGGCGTGAAGGCGCCTGTGCCCGTGGTGCCGGTAGCTGCACCCGAGTTGTAGCTGACGTTGGCCTTGGGGATCGTTTCGTTGGCGCTCGCTCCGCCGGTCGTGAAGTTGGTCGACGTCACCGTGACCGTCCAGGTGGCGGTCAGGTTGCCTCGGGCGTCGGTCACACTCGTGGCACCCAGGAGACCGCTCAGAGACGCCGTGCCCGTCGCCGTGCCCGACGACAGATTGGCCGAGGCGGGGGCGCTGATGCTCAAGGCGCCGGACGTCAGCGTGAAGGTGACAGAGGTGTTGGCGGTCGTCGCCGCGTTGGCCTCGGGCATCAGCACCCCAAGGGATCCAGCCATGATGGCGGCCGCCATGCCGACAGCTGTGATACGGGTTCTGCGACGCATTGTCGGGTGCCTTTCCCTCCGTGTCGAAGCCCTCCCCATCGGCATCTTCCTCGGGCGGCCCATGCACGCCAATGGCCCGTCGGCGTCATTTTCGAAGCCGTCCGTCCGGGCTAGACCGGCATCTCTCCCCTGCGACGCCGCAGCGGCTGGTAAGGGCAGGCGTCGCATTGGTCTCGGTGTCCGCCGCCCGGGCCCGAAAAGCCGTGCGAGAGGCGCAACCGCTAAGGGAGGGCAAAGGACCGGCCACGCAACGCCCAACGAAGCTCGCTCGGGACACGCCACGGTGTAGACGTGCGCGGCGCTTGCCGACAACACCTGAAGCGGTCAAGCCGAGCGTCGGCGGCGTGGGGGTCAGGGATCGCCTGAGCGAGGAGGACGCACAACCGATGGGTCATCAACGGATCTCGGCCGCGGCCTGTTTGTCTGCTCTCCTTGTCTTGTCCATCGCAGCCCCGTCGGCCGCGAGCGCGACCCCGACGACGAAGACCCAGATCGCGGGCGTGATCGATCGCCAAGGCGTGCCGGCGAGCGCGTACCAGTCGGTCGTGAACGGCTGGGTGGTGCAGGTCAACTGGGCGGACGTGCAGCCCGCCGCGGGCGGTCCCATTGCGGCCAACAACGCCATCGACGCCGCCATCGCCACAGCCCACAACCTCAATACCTCCCATCCCGGCCTCAACGCCCGGCTCAAGCTGCGGGTGTACGCGGGGACGGGCGCGCCTGCTTGGGCCAAGGCCCTCGGGGGCTCGCCCCTGCAGCTGTGCGAACGCAGGGCTACCAGTTGCGGCTCGGTCGGGCGCTTCTGGACACCGGAATTCGGTGTCGCCTACGCCGACCTGCAGACCAAGCTGGCGGCGCTCTACGACGGGATCGACGTCGTTCGCGAGGTGGCGATCGATCGCTGCAGCACCCTGAGTGCCGAGCCCTTCCTCCGCCAGATCAACTACGCCCCCAACCTTGCCCAGTACCGGGCGAGCGGCTACACGGTCGCCGCCGACCAGCAGTGTGAGCGTGAGGAGATCGACGCTCACAAGGTCTGGGCCCAGACCCGATCCGCCCTCGCCCTCGATCCGTACACCGCGGTGAACCCGACGACGACCTCGGTCGACGAGCCGTTCACGGAGTCGATGATGGACTACTGCCGAGCCAGCCTGGGCTCCCTGTGCGTGCTGGGCAACAACGGCCTACGCGACAGCGATCAAGGCCCCGACTTCGACGCGATGTACAACGCCATCAAGGCCCACGGCGCGCCGATCTATTTCCAAACTGCGACCTACAGCCGCCTCCACAGCCTTCCCGCCACCCTGCAGCTCGCCATTGGCTACGGCGCTGCCATGGTCGAGCTTCCGGTGGGCTATGTCCACCTAAGCGCGTCTCAGCTCGCCGCACCCGACACGCAGCTCGAGGCCAAAGCTTTAACGTGACCGGCGTTCGGACCTGGCGCGGTGCCCGGCGCCCCGTGGTTGCCAAATACGGCTGCTGAAGCAGCCCAGCGCGGCACCTCCGCGCCGGGGAGCGACGGACGCCCCCGGTGCCGGCGGTCGGGATCAGGCAGGGGCAAGAGCGCGATTATGAGCGGCTTCCGTCGACTGCTGACAGCTCCAAGGCTCAAAATCGTCACCCACTGAGGCGAATCAGGCCCTCGTGGGCGGACGCCGTCTCGTCCTTCCGCGGCGTCCGTAGCGACGCATGGTCGCACCTCGGCTGACGCGGCCTCGACCCCTGCTACCTGAGGACGACCAGGCCGCCGGAGGTCGCTCTAGGACGTCACGGTCTAGGTCAGGGCATCCTTCAC
>JAFAUA010000243.1 GCA_019243595.1 Acidimicrobiia bacterium | reverse complement strand
TCCATCTTCTCGAAGCCCACAGCCATCATGCAGTCGGCCATGCCGCCCGCGATCAGCTGGCGGGCGAGAAACAGCGCGCTCGATCCGGTCGAGCAGTTGTTGTTGACGTTGACGATCGGGATGCCCGACAGCCCGAGCTCGTAGATGGCTTCCTGGCCGCTCGTGGAGTCGCCGTAGCAGTAGGCGGCGACGGCCTGCTCGACCTCGTCGTAGGCGATGCCCGCGTCGTCGAGGGCCTTGGTGCCCGCCTCCTTCACCATGTCGGGGTAGTCCCACTCCCGCGAGCCGGGCTTCTCGAACTTCGTCATGCCGACGCCGACGACGAAGACCTTCTCGGGCATGGGGCTCTCCTTCACTCTGGCCGCGGCGGGATCCTACGGTTGCTCGACAAAAACAGTCAAGCCTGCTTATGCTGCGGGCATGCCGCCCGCGGTGGCCTACGACCCGCTTGCGCCCGAGGTCATCGACAACCCGTACCCCTGGTACGAGGCGCTGCGCGAGCAGTCCCCCGCCTACCACGACGACCACCGCGACATCTGGGTGATCAGCCGGTACGACGACGTGCTCGCCGCCGCACGCGCCCACGACTCGCTCTCGTCGAGCGAGGGGATCACCTACGCCCGCGCCCCAATCCCGATGATGATCACGATCGACCCGCCGGACCACACCCGGCTGCGCCGCCTGGTGGCGCGCGACTTCACACCGAGAGCCATCGCCGAGTGGCAAGGGGTCGTCGACGGGCGCGTGGCCGAGTGCTTCGACGAGCTGCTGGCCCAGAGCCCGGTCGACTACATGCAGACGCTCGCCTTCCCGCTGCCGGTCACGGTCATCGCCGAGGTACTCGGGATCCCGCCCGAGGACCACGCCCAGTTCAAGGTGTGGTCTGACGGGATCGTTCAGGGGTTCAGCCTTACCGAATCCAGTGAGAGAACGATGGTGGGCTCGATCCTCGACAGCCTCACCGCCCTCAAGGGCTATTTGGCGGCGCTGATCGAGCAGCGGCGCCGGGCGCCGGCCGACGACCTGCTCAGCCGCCTCGTTGACCCCGGTCAGGCCGACCGGGTCAGCGACGAAGAGCTCTTCTGGTTCTGCATGCTGCTGCTCGTCGCGGGCAACGAGACGACGACCAACCTGCTCGGCAACATGGTGCTCGCCCTCCGAGAGCACCCCGACCAGTGGCGGCTTCTCCAAGAGCGACCGGAGCTCGTGCCGCCGGCGATCGAGGAGGTCCTGCGGTTCGACTCGCCGATCCAGGGCTTCTTCCGGACGGCGTTCAAGCCCTACGAGGTGGCCGGCACCAAGATCCCCGTCGGCGCTCGAGTGCTGCTCCTGTTCGCATCAGCCAACCGCGACCCTCGGCACTACGAGCGAGCCGACGAGCTCCTCGTCGACCGCAACCCCGCCGACCACCTCGCCTTCGGCAGCGGCATCCACCTGTGCCTGGGCGCCCACCTGGCGCGTCTGGAGGGCGCGGCGGTGCTGCGGGCGCTGCTCGACCGCACCAAGGGGTTCGACCTCGCGGGCGAGCCGGTGCGGGGCACGAACCCCAACCTGCGAGGACTTCTCAGCCTCCCACTCACGTTCGCGAGGAACTAGCGATGCCACCCAGGTCACGTCAGACCAACGAGGAGCGCAGCGCGCGGACGCGCGCCAAGGTGCTCGACGCGACCATCGAGTGCCTGCTCGAGCTCGGCTATGCGGGTACGACGACCACGCTGATCTCCGAGCGGGCCGGGGTCTCGCGCGGCGCCCAGCTCCACCACTTCCCCACCAAGGGAGAGCTCGTGGCTGCGGCCGTCGAGCACCTGGCCCAGCGGCTGGGCGACGCCCTGCAGGAAGAGGCGGCCTCGCTCCCCTCCGATGGCGACCGCGTCACCGCCGCCATCGACCTTCTCTGGTCGCGCTTTTCCACACCGCTGTTCGCGGCGTGGCTCGAGCTCTGGGTCGCGGCCCGCACCGACCCCGAGCTGGCGGCGACGGTCCGGCCCGTCGAGGAGCGGCTCACCGCCGGCCTTCAGAAGCAAGGCCGGGCGATGTTCGCGCCCGCCGATGCCAGCGCCGACTACGAGGTCATCGCCCTGCTGACCTTCTATCTGATGCAGGGACTGGCGTTGGACCGGGTGCTCGGCCAGGAGGGGGCCCGCCGGCGAGGCCTCCGCGAGGAGGCTGCGATCGGCGCGTGGAAGCAGGCGGTCGAGATCCTCCTCGCGACGACGCCGGTGTCGGCCTAACCCTCAGCGGCGACTGCCGGCCGGCCCGGCTCATCCCAGATGCCGAAGGCCTTCCAGAGCTGCTTCGAGATCGGCGTGATGATCCCGAGCTCGACGCACAGGTTCCGCACCTTGCGGATCGAGTCGCGCACGAACTGGCGCGCCTCGGGGTTCTTGTCGAACGCCTCTTTGATCACCGACTTGGGGATCCGGTACTTGCGGATGGTCGCCTTCGAAGGCCGCAGCATCATCCCCGCCATCGAGCCCAGGATGAACGGCACGCGCACGGCGAGCATGCGCTTCTTGAAGAAGCTCAGCTCGGGGACGTGGCGCTTGAGGTAGTGGCGCGCGAAGGAGAGGTGGCGAGCCTCTTCGGTGACGTGAATCCGCATGATGCGCTCGAGCAGCGGATGGATTTCCTTCTCACCCCGAAGCTCCTGGCGCTGCACGTAGTCGATCGGGTCTTCGCCGCCGAGCACGAAGAGGAAGAAGAGCTCGGGGAACTTCCGCCCGAGCTTGACGACACCCCGCGACCCGAACTGCATCAGCTTCGGCATCCCCGGCGGGTCGAACTCGCTGCGGTTGACGAACTCCTGGAACATCAGCGAGTGGTGCGCCTCCTCGATGACCTCGTGGTAGGCGTAGCGGAACTCCGAGGCTCCGTTCGGAAGGGTGGTGGCGTACTCGAGCAAGCCCCGCTTCAGCACACTCTCGAACTGCAGGCCGGTCTTCATGGCCGACACGATCCCTTGCAGGCCGATGCGGGCCCGCACCTCCTGGGGCTGGGCCTTGTACCAGTCGGTGGCCCCGAGCGGGTCGTCGTCGGACAGCTCCCACCGCGGGTCGGCGGGGTCGATCCGGTACTCGGGGTGGTCCCACGGCACGTCGGCGTAGGCGTCGAAGTGCTTGACGACCGACTGCTGGCTAAGCCTGTCGATCAGGCTCTCATAGGCGGAGCCGGTTCTGACGTCGGTGGCCTGCTCGGTGTCGAGGACGGTGCTCATACGCGCGTACTTCTACCCAGAAGTCCGAATTCCTCTGTGCCAGCCGTCACGACCGGCTGAGGACCACCCAATCGCCCTTCTTGTAGGCCTGCCGCCACTTTCCGGTGGCCTGGAGGGTGGTGACGAGGGGCAGGGACTTGTCCCAGAGAACGACATCGACGTGGCGGCGGTCGAGGATCTGCAGCGAGTCCGGCTGGCCCTTCAGCAGCGAGGCGTAGTCGTTGGCAACCGACAGCGGGAACATGTCGTAGCGGTCGTCGACGAACACGCGGGCCTTGGTGCCGAACCGAAGGTCGAAGAAGCAACCGACGACATCCTGTTGGACCACCCGATGGGTGGGACCGCGCAGGCCCGACTGCTCCAGGAAGTCGATGGCGGCGATCGGATAGGACTTCAGGTCGAGGGGCGCCTCCCGGTAGATGCCGATCGTGAAGATGGCGAACGCCAGCACGAGCAGCAAGACCATGGCGGAGTTCACGATCGAAGGGTCTCGCCCGGCCGACGCCGGGCGATCCTGAGCGGGCGACATCGCCCGGCCGAGCGCGGGCGCCATGACGACGGCGGCGAGCGGCAGGTTGCGTTGGGCGACCAACCCCATGGCAATGAAGGCGAGGACCGGGATCGAATCGAACCAGCCGACGCCCCGCCGCAGGAGCACGAGCAGGGCGACGACAACGAAGACGAGCGTGAACTCGCCCGCCGCCGTCTGGAAGTTCGGTGAGTGCCACTCGACGATCGTCTTGAATACGGACTGCTTCTTCTGCACGGTGAGGGCGAACGTCAGCAGCTTCGGCCCCAGCGGGTTGATCGCCGACACCACAAGACCGACGGCCATGGCGATGGCGTACCGGAAGCTCTCCTGAGGCCACGCCTTGGTGTCGATCGTCTCCCCGACGCCACGGAAGCCGATCCACGCCGCGCCCAAGACGAACGAGCCGTGAGAGCAGACCCAGACCCACATGATCGGGACCAGCCACCAGCGGCTCCACCGTTTCTCGACGACCAGCACGGTCAGCGCCAGACACACGAGCCCGAACATCAGCGGGCGCGGCACCCAGTAAGCGGCTCCCGCGCCCACGGCGATGCCCGCGGCCAGTGCCGTACGCAGCGGCGTACCCGCCCGGGCGAGGAGGCCCAGCATCAGGGCCAGGAATGCCATGACGACGGCCTGCTCGACGACGACCAGGCGGTAGCCGCCGAGGTCGTGAGCGAGGCCGTACGTCCACTCCGGCAGCCAGCTCTGCACGACCCACGGATGGCCGTGGGCGGTGAACGAGTACGGATCGCGCCGCGGGATCGCGCCGTTGCGCACCATGTCCATCCCCGTGCGCAGGTGGACGAACATGGAGTTGTCGCCAATCGAGCGGGCACCCAGGCGGAACCCGAACAGGGCGTAGGCGGCGATGAAAAGCGGTTCGAGGCCCGGTGCCCTGCGCGCCACGGACGAGTCGGCCGGCACGACCCGGAAGATACAGGTGCTAGGGCTGGGTTACGGCGATGTTGTCGAAGTGGACGTGGGCGTCCTCGGTGTAGAGGCCGAGGGATCCCGACGAGTACGGGCGCTCGTTGTCGGTGAAGCTCACGATCTGGGACCCGTTCACCCACACGGTGATCGAGTTCCCGACCTGGCGGACCCGCACCGTGTTCCACGGTCCGACCGCGTAGCTCGGCGACGAACCGGCGGCGAGGAAGCGCTGGGCGCCCGGGTAGGCCGGGTCCTCCTTGCCGAGCTCCCAGCCGTTCGGCTTGGGGATGAAGTAATAGAAGTGGGTGTTGTCGCCGTAGTGCCACAGCACCCAGCCCGTCTCCCACGGGTTGGCGGCGGAGCCGGACCGCAGCTGCTGCACCGTGCGCATGTCGACGGTGAGGTCGGTGTCGCCGAACGTCGACGCACTGCGCACCAGCGCGGCGTGCGTCTCCGACGGAGAGGCGGACGCCGCGGGCGACAACGTCAGCACATTGCCGTGCGTGCCGTCGCTCTCGATGCCCGACTGGCCGTACCCGCTGAACGCCGAGACCCACTGGCCATGAGCCGAACCGTCGGTCCACCCCGTGCCCTGGGGCAGCGATGAGAAGTTCTCGCTGAGCGTGCCGCTCGGCGGGGCCGTCTGCGAAGGCGCCGTCGTGGTCGTACTGCCCGAAGGGGCAGTTGTGGTCGTGGTGCGCGAAGGCTTCGAAGCGCCGTTCACGGATTTCGTGGACGAAGACGTAGAAACGGAACCAACATCATTCGTCGTCGGGCTGACAGTCGGTGCGGTGGTGACCGTCGTCGACGAAGGTGACGGCGAAGGCACCGAGAACGTTCGCGCCGTCGATGTTGCAGCGGCCGACAGGCTGCGAGGTGTGCGTGCCGCATGCGCCTCGGCCCCGCCGACCTCCGTTGTGGCGAGAAGGCCGCAGATGACCAGAAGCGGGACCATCGCGAACAACAGGCGGTGCTTGAGCGTGGTGGCGGACCGAAGCATGCCAACACATCGGCGCACAGTGACTCGCCTTGAGTGCGCACTTGTGACGTGCACGCGATGGTCACGATGAACCAACCCTCGCCATGTGCGATCGGTACTGGTACGTCCGGCGATGGCCGAAAGATTCGCTGGAATGGGCCGCGATACCTGCAAAGGTCCGCAGCCGCGTTGCCGATGCAAGGCGCATGCGCAGAGCTGTCACCGTCATCGTCGCCGTCGCGATCATGCTCACCCTCGGCCTGGTGCGTCCCGCCTCGGCGCCGGCCGCGAGCTCGGTCACGTTCCACGTCTACGACAGCGCCGGCAAGCGCATCACCTGGTCGGCGTTCCGCGCCCTGCAGGAGAACGGCAACGGCACCAACGGCGACAATGACATGCTCCTCGATCCGGCCACGTTGACCGTCGTGAAGGCCTGGCCGCTCTACTCGTCCGCCGGCACGGGCGGCGACCCGACCTTCACCTGGCCCGGTCGCCCGGTGACGCTGAGCCTGGCGTGGCCGACGTCGGACGGCTACTCCAACCTGCTCGTCGATGTCAGCGCGCCCGGTGTGTACAACTTCGGGCTCCTCGCCGCGGATCAGACGGTTGCCGCATTGGACAAGGCCGTGTCCACTCGTCCCGCGTACAAGCCTTCGTCCGCTTTCAGCACCGCGTCGAACGCCGCTCACAACAAGCTCTCGGCTGCACACTCAGCCGCTGGTGAAGCAGCGCAGGGCGCCCAGGCCGCCGACGCCCTGGACCAGGCCGTCCACGCCTACACGCTGCTCCTCTCCGAGTACGGCGTGCAGTACGCGGCGGCCAACCGAGCGACGTTCCATCCGACGTTCGGCGTGACATTCGACGACATCTCCGGTGGCAGTTCGGACCTGGCGACTGTCCACGACCTGGTCGGCGGGAGCACCACCGACGGCTGGGTGCGGATCGTGTTCGACCGCAGTGAGCCGCCGTCGTACTACCGCAACGAGGTCGACACCGCCCATGCCCTCGGCCTCCACGTCGTCGGCCAGATCCTCGACTCCTCGGAGATGTCGGGCCAGACCCTCAGCGCCTGGCAGACGCGGGTCTCCAAGTACGTCACCGCTCTGCCCACGGTCGACGAGTGGGAGATCGGCAACGAGGTCAACGGCAGCTGGCTCGGCAGCAACGTGGCGGCCAAGATCGCCTACGCCGCCCAGTACGTGAAGGCGCACACCAAGGCGCGCACGCTCGTCACTCTCTACTGGCAGCTCGGTGAGGACGACGCCGCCCACTCCATGTTCACCTGGCTCAAGGCGAACCTGAGCGCGTCGACGATGAGCAACATCGACGACCTGGGCATGTCCGTCTACGTAGAGGACCACCCGATGGGCGTCGCCTTCGACCGGGTCGTGTCGACGCTGCACAACGCCGCACCCCAGCAGCGGGTGATGATCACCGAGCTCGACTACTGGTCCCCCGACTTGGGCCACACGTGGTGGTGGGGCTCGGCGACCGACCCGACCGGAGCCGGCCGCCTCGACGTTGCTTCCCTCTACCAGTCCGCCATGCTCGGCTACTCGTACTCGGGCGGCGGCGCCTACTGGTGGTACTACCTCGAGGAGGCACTCCCGCAGAACCAGCTGTGGTCGACCCTCGCGGCCATCCACTCGCAGACCGCCGGGTAGGAGTCCTACAGGCTGCTGGGTCCGACGAACGTGTAGCCCATGGCCTTGATGGGCTCGACGATCTGCTTCAGGTAACTCGTACCGAGGTACGGGTGGTAGAAGAAGCTGGCGAAGCCGTCGCGCACGACCAGGTTCAGCTTGGCCGACGCCACGATGTCGGCCGGGAACCGGGGCGGGTGGTTGTTGACCTCTTCGAGCTCGACGTTGCCGAGGTTCTCGGGCAGCACCTTCATGCCGTACACGTCGTGCACGACGTACGGGAAGAACTGGCCGACGTAGCTGTTGGGATCGATCGGTCCGCCCGACAGCGTGCCGTTGAAGTACAGCGACCGCTCGTAGCGCACACCGAACTTCGCCTTCACGGCCTGGTAGTCGGCGTAGGAGCCGGCGTAGTGCGGGAACTCGAAGATCGTCGGCGCCGGGAGCCTGGCTGAGGCGAACGCCTTGAACGAGTTGTCGATGCGCCCGGCGGCCCAGGTCTGGGAGTCCCCAGGAAGCGGCCCGTCATAGACGACGTTGTCGGTCACGGCGTCGACATGGGCCTTGAAGAACTCGAAGTCGTCGGCGCTCTTGGCGTCGTAGGGGTTGGCGACGTTGCTGTACTGGTGCGTCCAGCCGTGCATGATCATGGTCCCGCCCTTGGAGATCATGTACTGGATGGCGTCGCGCACGTCCGGGGTCTGCGCCATGTCGTAGGACGTGGGGACGCCGTTCGTGTCGACCCCCCACGGGTCACGGAACGACGGATACACGCCGAAGCTGAACGGCACGTGCTGGCTGGAGAGATAGTCGGCGGCGGCCCGCAGATCGTTCGGATCGGCGTCGGGGCCGACGTCCTCGAGCCGGACCATGGCCCGGTGCCGCTCGGCCGTCTTCGGCGCCAGGGCGTCGAAGAGCAGGTCGGCGAAGATCATGGCCCGGTCGTTCTCGTTGGTGTAGCTGAACGGCTCTTCGCCAAGGTAGGTGAGGTTCCCGGAACGCACGGCCCACGGGAAGGTCGTCCCGTCCGGGCGCACGGCGTCGGCGAGGTCGGTGGCCTTCGTCGGATCGAAGGAGCTGTAGCTCATGATGCCCGAGTCGTTCAGCGGCGACCGACTGAGCGTCGTGCCCTTGTACTGCACCTGGGTGACCGAGCTCACGTCGAAGATCCACGGACTGAACCCGTACTGGTCCGCGAATCCCGGCACGTGCGAGACCAGCTCCCAGATGTTGTCGTACATCCACACCACCGGCTTGGTCGCCGTGGACACGTCATCCAAGAACGACGACGGGAGCGGCTCGTCGTACGTCGACCCGACATAGATCGTCGCCGTGTTGGCGGCGATCTGCCCGGCGCTGTAGTTCACGACCGGCTCGGTCTTCACCGTGCCGAAGTGGCCGGCCAGGTTGGCAATGAGCATGCCGTATTCCTGGCCGAGGAAGCCGTACGGGCCGGTCGTGTCGTAGAGCACGAGCGCCGTCGTCGGCGGCGGTGGTGGCGTCGTCGTCGTGGTTGTCGACGGCGCCGTCGTCGTTGTCGTCGGCTTTTGCCTCGGCGCCGCGTGCGCGGCAGTCGGCGCAAGGAGCGCGACGAGCGAAAGGACGCCCGCCGCGACGACTACCCACCGACTCCTGCGCACGGGAACCCTCTACGCCTGGGCGCGAGTGCCGTAGCGGTGCATCACGAACCCGATGACCAGGAACGCGATGGCCACGACCAGATAGAGGCCGATGGCAGCGCCGGTGAAGGCGAGCGCCTGCTTGGCGGGCTCCGGAAGCGGAGCCGTGAACTGGGTGCCGAGCACAGCCGTTTCGGCCGCGACACCTGGCAGCACTTGATACATGGACCCTCCCTCAGAGGCACTGGTTTGACCTTCGTCCGGAGCAGACCCCGTGCCATTGCCTTTCCCCAGTTGGAGATTGGGACAGCCGGCAGGCGTGCGTTACCGCCAAACGTCCCGATCCGGCGCGCACGTTGGTCCCCCACCGCGAACGGTTCGCGCAGTTCGGGACCTCCGGCCAGGCCAAGTCCCGACTTCCGGCCGAAGGCGACGGCGAACGGACAGTGCACCATTGACCCAAGGCCGACCATCCGGCGGGCAAGAGAGGCAACCACGACATGGCACTCACACCAGACGACGTCGAACACAAGCAGTTTGTGCGCGTGATGCGCGGCTACGACCCCGCCGAGGTCGCGACCTTCCTGCGAGTCATCGCGGCCCAGATGCGGGACCAGCACGACGCGATGGCGACGATCGCGGACGCCGACAAGCCGCTCGACGACAACGTCGTCGCCGTCCTGCGGGCCGCCTACGAAGCGGCGCAGATCCGCAATTCGCCGCGCCGGCGCCCGGTGCGTGCCCGCAAGGCGGCCCCCGCCACATCAAGGAGCGGCGCCGCTGAAAAGCGTCGTCCGCTGCGCGCCGCCGGACGGTGAGCTCGGCCGAGGCGCTACTGCGCCACGTTGGCGTCGACGGTGCGCGCCGTCTTCCACCACGTCCGGCGACGCCGCACGACGCGCGTGACAGCCGTCCAGCCGGCCGGGAACCACAGGTACCCGTACAGGCAGTAGAGGTGGGCGTAGGCGAAGGCCCGGCCCAGCCCGACGGAGTCCTCGGTGAGCCAGTACACGAAGGCGTAGAGCGCGGCCATGCCGAAGCCGAGCACGTACGCGACGGCGAGGCCCAGGCCCTGATGGGCAAGGAGGCTGCGGCCGGCGGCGCCCGGATCGGTGATGAGAAGCGCGGCGAAGACGCCGAGGAAGGCGACGACCGGCGGCGTCATGCCCAGCACGAGCACCGGGCTCGACAGGTGGTACGCCAACTCGTTGGCCTGCGAACGGCCCATGCGCCTCGGACGCAGCAGCATGGGCAGGAAACGCCAGCACTGCAGATGGCCCTGGAACCAGCGAGCGCGCTGGCGCAGCAGTCGCCGCACGCTCGTCACCGCCTGCTGGCTGACGTCGGCCGTCGGGCAGAAGTGGTTGACCCAACCGTTGATCAGGAAACGCACGCCGAGGTCGAGGTCCTCGGTAAGGCAGTCCGTCCACGGCTCATCGCCCAGATCGGCGAGCGCGGTCAGGCGATTGAACTGTCCGTTGCCGCCGAGGCCGATGCTGCCCGTGCGCTGGCGAGCGCGCTGGAAGATGTGGGTGAAGGTGACGAACTCGAGGTCCTGCATGCGGGCGATAAGGCTGGCGTCGCGGTTGTACATGCGCACACCGACCTGCACCGCCGCGGACTTGGGGTCGGCGAAGTAGGGCGCCACTTCGACGAGCGCGTTCTGGCTGATGCGCCCGTCGGCGTCCATCACGACGACGATCACGTCCTCGGGTCGGTGGCCGTCGAGCACGCCGCTCTCGCGCAGGAAGCGGAAGGCGTAGTTGAGGGCCGCGCCCTTGCCCTGGCGGGCGTTGGGCAGCTCCCGTCGCACCAGCCACACCCGGTCGGATTGGCGGGCCTCCACCAGCTCGGCCGTCCGGTCGTCGGAGCCGTCGTCGACGACCAGCACGGCGACGTTGTCGGACGGCAGGCCGAGCAGGCGGTCGAGGCTGGCCTCGATCACGAGCTCCTCGTTGAGGCACGGGACCACGAACACGAAGAACAGGTGATCCGGAGCCGGCAGCGGCTCGGGACGAGCACGCCGTGAGCGCAGGAACGCGGACACGGCATAGGAGGTCGTGACAACCACCACGATGAAAACCACGACCAGCATCAGTCAACGTCCCTCGAATGGCCTACGGGTCATGACAATTGTCGGCACGCGGCCCGAGGCAATAAAGGTGGCTCCGGTCATTCGGGCCCTAGCCGAAAGTCCCGACTTTCAGCCGATCATCGCCGCAACCGCCCAGCACCGGTCGATGCTCGACCAGACCTTGGACGTTTTCGGGCTTTCGCCCGACCACGACCTCGACCTGATCGTGCCCCGCCAGACCCTCGCCGGGTTCGCAGCACGGGCCCTGGAGTCGCTGACCGAGCTCATCGAGGCCGAGCGGCCCGACGCTGTGATCGTCCAGGGCGACACCACGACGACCTTCGCCGGCAGCCTGGCCGCCTTCTACAACAAGGTGCCCGTGGTGCATCTGGAGGCGGGGCTGCGCACGGGTGACCGCTACTCGCCCTTCCCCGAGGAGCTGAACCGCCGGCTAACAACCCAGCTGACGACCCTCCACCTGCCGCCCACACCCGAGAGCCGGGCCAACCTTCTCGCCGAGGGCGTGAAGGCGGAAGACATCGTCGTCACCGGAAATACCGTGATCGACGCCCTCCTGTGGGTCGTGAACCAACAGGCGGCGCCCCCCGACGAGGACATGGCTGCACTCGAACGGGACGGTCGGCGCATCCTGCTGGTCACGGCCCACCGGCGTGAGTCGTGGGGCGAGGGGCTTGTGAGTGTGGGCCGGGCAGTCGCCGAGATCGCCCGCCGGGAACCCGACCTCCTGGTCGTGCTCCCCCTTCACAAGAATCCGATCGTGCGGGAGGCGCTGCTACCGGCCGTGAGCGGTATCGAGAACGTCACCGTTCTCGAGCCGCTCGACTACCGGGCGTTTTCCTGGCTGCTCAACCGGTCCCACGTCGTCCTCACCGACTCGGGCGGGGTCCAGGAGGAGGGCCCGAGCCTGGGCAAACCGGTGCTGGTGATGCGGGACACGACCGAGCGGCCCGAGGCCGTCGCCGCCGGAACCGCCCGCCTGGTGGGCACCGACACCGACGTCATCGTCGCCAACGTCGAGGCCCTCCTGCACGACGAGGGCCACTACCGGGCCATGGCGCACGCTGTGAACCCCTACGGCGACGGTCGGGCCGCCGAGCGGACGGTCGCGGCCCTCGCCCACCACTTCGGTCTGGGACCACCCGCCGTTCCGTTCGCACCGTCGAACAGCGGGCATGCATCTGCAAACGCCACCCTCGGCGCAAGCCACCCCACGCCCGCTGAAGTCGCGCTTAGTGCTCTTGTCAGCGCGGATAGCGACCGATACCTTCGAGAGAAGGTCAGCGGCCGGTGACTGCACGTGCCGGTGTCCGCCAGGCGTGGAGGCCTTCGCCGACCGATACGAGGGAGACGACCACAGTGCAGGGCCAGCAAGGGGTCACCCACCTCCGGACGCAGCCGCAGGCGAGCGACCACGCGGCCTTGGCCAGGCTGCAGCGGCGCAACCGCGAGCTGACCGACGCCAACGAGGCACTCCTGCGGCTCAACGCCGACCTCCTGCGGTCCAACGACGACCTCGCCCGCTTCGCCGTCGTCGCCTCTCACGACCTCGCCGAGCCCATGCGGGCCACCGCCTGGTTCATCCAGCTGCTCGAGCGTCACTACGCCGAGACACTCGACGAGCGGGCCCAGCAGTGGATCACCTATGCGTTGCACGGGCTCGAGGAGATGACGACCCTCGTCGACGGGCTGCTGCTGTACTCACGCGCCGGCTCCGCCATCGACGCCCAGACCGAGGTCGACACGGGCGTGCTCGTCGAAGAGGTCGTGCGCACCTTGCAGCGGGCCGCCGACGACGCGGGCGCCACAATCACCGTCGGGCCGCTCCCGGTGGTCATGGGCGAGCCGGTCCAGCTGCGCCGCCTGTTCCAGAACTTGCTGAGCAACGCCATCAAGTTCCGCCGCCCCAATGAGCCCACGCTCATCGGGGTGGAGTGCGATCCCGGCGACCCGCTCCACTGCTTCTCAGTCACCGACAACGGCGTCGGGATCGCGCCCGACGACCACGAGCAGATCTTCCACATGTTCCACCGCGCCCACGGCGAAGCGTTCGACGGCCACGGGCTCGGCCTCGCCATCTGCGAACGGATCGTGAGCCGCCACGGCGGCCACATCTGGGTCGAGGACAACCCTGACGGCGGGAGCCGGTTCCTGTTCACGCTCCCGGGCGACGTCGAGTGAGCGCGGCGTGAGCGTCGTCAACGCCGTCGATGCGCAGCCGGTGCGCGTCTTCACGCTCGACGATCACGAGCTGGTGCGCGCCGGCATACGCGCTCTGTTGAGCACGCGAGACGACGTCGTGCTCGTTGGCGAGGCGTCGAACGCGGCTGACGCGTTGGCGGCAATCGCCGAGCTGCAGCCCGACGTGGCCCTGCTCGACATCATGCTCGGCGGTGGGAACGGCATCGACGTGTGCCGCCAGATCAGGGCGCGCCACCCGGAGGTCCGCTGCATCATGCTCACGTCGATCGCCGAAGACGAAGCGATGCAGAGCGCGGTTCTGGCCGGGGCCGCCGGGTACATGCTGAAGCAGGTGAGCGCAGCAGAGCTGGCCAAGGCCGTCACCCTTGTCGCCGCTGGCAACTCGCTTCTCGATCCCCGGGTCACCGAGGGTGCGCTCGAGCGCGTGCGCGCCGACGCCAAGTGCAGGGACGACCTGGCCAGGCTCTCCGACCAGGAGCGCCGCATCCTCGAGCTCATCGGCGAGGGGTGTACCAACCGCCAGATCGGCGAGTCGCTGTTCCTGGCCGAGAAGACGGTCAAGAACTACGTCACCAGCATCCTGTCCAAGCTCGGGATGCAGCGCCGGACTGA